>JADYYE010000039.1 GCA_020853815.1 Phycisphaerales bacterium | reverse complement strand
TGTGAATAGCGGCGATCCCTCGGGCACCGACGACAACGTCACGCTGCGCTACACGTACGTGGATGGCCTGCGCACCGAGTACAAGGCCGACTTGGCGAGCAACGATCAGGTCACGACCTACGGCTACGGCGTGAGCAAGGGCTCGGGCGGAAACCTGATCAGCTCGAACCGGCTTCTGGTGACCGAGACGTATCCGGACACGGGCGTGGTCACCTACGCCTACAACGCCCAGGGCCAAGTCGTGAAAAAGACCGACCAGGCCGGAAACGTGATCGACACGGCATACGACGTCGGCGGGCGCCTCGACACGACGACGCTGACAACGATCACCGGAAACTTCGACACGCGTGTGCGCCGGATCGAGCGCGACTACGCCTCGACCGGCTTGCTGTCGAACGTGATCCAGTACGACGCGACGACGTCGGGAAACGTGCTCGACGAAATCAAGTACACGCACGACGGCTGGTTGAACCTGAGCAAGCTGGAATACGACAAGAACTCGCTGGTGGGAGCGGGCGGATCGGTGGACGACTACGAGATCTCGTATGCCTACAGCAAGGCGACGGGGGGCCGGCAGACCGTGCGTCGGTCGTCGATGACTTTGCCCTCGGGGAACGTCATCGACTACACCTACTCGTCTAGCAGCTCGAACGACGACGCGGTGAGTCGCCTGACGGAGTTGAGGGACGACGCGGTGAGCTTGGTCAAGTACGACTATCTGGGCTTGGGGACGGTCGTGGGGACCACCTACGACGAGCCGGACGTCTTTTGCAAGCGCTACGCCGTCGCGAACAACGCCTACTCGAACCTCGACCGCTACAACCGGATCGTGAAGGACACGTGGACGAAGGACCTTTCGTCGGACGTGAACTTCTACGACTGCGACATCGCATGGGATCGCAACAGCAACATTACGCGCGTCGAGGACAACGTCCACACGGGCTTCGATGTGGCGTACTCAGTCGACGACCTCGACCGGATCACGCGGGCGGAGGAGGGGACCTGGAACGGGTCGGCAATCACGAGCCGGACGCGGGACCAGCAGTGGACGCTGAACCACACGGGAAACTGGGACCGAGAGAAGCTCGATTTGAACGGCGACGGCGATTTCGTCGACACCGAAGAGCACGACGACACCAGGACGCACAACACGACGAACGAGCTGCTCACGCGGGATCTCGACAGCAACTCGGGGACGTCGGGGAACAACTACTCGCTGGACTATGATGATGTCGGCAACCTGGTCGACGACAAGACGGACTACGAATACGTCTATGACCCGCTGGGGCGGCTGCGCAAGATCCTGAAGACGTCTAATCAGGCGCTGGTCGCCGAGTATTATTACGACGGCCTCGGGCAGATGGTCATGCGGCACGAGGACACCGACGCGGACCTGGACGCGGACGCGAGCGACAAGAAGTACTGGCTGATGCAAGACGAGCGCTGGCGCTGGGTCGGGACGTTTCGGGAGAGCGACGCGAGCCCGAAGGAGGAGTACGTCCATCACCAGGCAGGATTGGATGGAGATGGCGAATCGAGCTATATCGATCTGGTTGTATTGCGGAACCGGGATGGGGATAATGCGGCGTGGACCAGCGCGGCGGATGGGGCGATGGAGGAGCGGATCTACTACGGGCAGAACGCGTCAAAAGACACCGCCGCTGTAGTGAATATGAATGGAAGCGTGCTTGAATGGGCCAAGTATCGAGCATATGGAGATGTCTTTGTCCTCCCAACCGGCGATGCCGATTCGGACGGTGACTGCGATGCCAATGATCAAGGTGCATTTGGCGGCACCTATGACGTGCGAGAGGACGTAATACTTGACGGGGTCGTAGACGAATCTGACGTTGCAGCTTCAATTGAGCAGAGTCTTGGCCACGCCTCTGAGGGCTCCTGCAGAAACCGCCGGAGCTTTCGCGGCTACTCGCAACTAGTGTCTCCGCGCGTGCTGCTTGCGCGCAATCGAGTACTGTCTACAAGCGCGGGCCGGTGGATTCATAGGGATCCGATTGGATATTTGTCGGGATGCAATCTATTTCAGTATGTAGCAGGAATGCCAATGCTTTATAGCGACCCCCTAGGATTGAGTGAGAGTTCGAGTGTCTGCCTCGCGACTGAGGGATCGGGATACGGGTTCGGAGGACGAGGCGGATCTCAAGATTATGGCGGCGTCACGTGGGTACTAGCGGTTCACATGACGGTTAAAGAAAAGAGCAACGGCGATTGCGATGGAGAGAGTTGCTTCTGGAACATCGAGGTCATGGCTCAGCCCCGCTTTGTCAAACCTGGCGATCCAGGCAAGAAGCTCCAGGAAGCCGCGGCCGGATCGGAGGAGTACAAGGCCTGGCATTCGGGCACGTACTCGGAGGTAGTGTATGTTATGGATATTAGTGGGAAGCCTATGAAAGGATACTATCCAGCAAAGAGTCACTATTACCCGCGGTGGGAAGTCGGAGGGTGGTGGGTGAACACCGACACCTATCCGTCAGTTGGCGAAGTGACAGAGGCAATTCAGGCGCATAGCGATTGGGGTCCGCTCGGCAAGAAAATGGTCAATGCTGCTGTCGGCTCGTCGTCTATCATAAAAAAATCAGTTGTTCGCTCTCTGGGCTGCGGCGACTTCGAGGATGTAGAGATTAACGCCAGTAGCGCAAACATAAACATATCGGCGACCGTGCAGGTGGCGTGTGGAAGTTGCGAGTTGCCCGGTGTGGCGAGTAAGAATAAATCTACTCCGACCCAATTGTTGCAGCTGGACGAAGTTGTTCCTGCCGCGCCAAGTAGCGGGGGGCAGAAAGAGAAGTGACGCATTCCTCACAAACGAGATCCACCGCAACCATTGTTTCTGCGATTGTGATTGCGATATGGACAGCCTTGCAGGTGCTAGCGGTGTTGCCCTTGGGTACGCGCGAGCTGCGTCCGCCGGACTCAATTCTCGTGTACGTGAATCATGTTACCCGACGGTACTGCTGTGGTGTTTCCGAGAGTATTGACACCATAACGATAGACAAGAAATTCGTTTCCCGGGCTCTGCGTGGTGGCTATGATACAAGATCCACATACGCTGAGGCCAGGGACACGCTGCGTTATCAGGAGGACCAAGATTGTGCGCGGTTAGGCTGTTTCATAGAAACTGTCTCGCTGAATGATTGTATCTGGAACAGATTGCTCGGTCGCCGGTTCATTCTCCGCTGGGAAGAAGGATGGGGTTGGACAACAGGACTTCATCAGACGAGTTTCTATGAGAATGGAGAGCCGGAGTACCCAGAGCCTCGCTTCGCTGTTCGGACGGCCGATCGATAACGCTGCTTCTGCTTCAGGAGCCTTCGCGTTCGGCCAGCTTTCAATTGCCTACATCTTGCTACTCCATTTCGTAGCCATCAACCATGCTGTTGAGTCGCATCATGCCGCGCCACATGC
Organism: Phycisphaerales bacterium; assembly: GCA_020853815.1. Classification (GTDB taxonomy): domain Bacteria; phylum Planctomycetota; class Phycisphaerae; order Phycisphaerales; family UBA1924; genus JABWBC01. The sequence continues at coordinate 1,741 of JADYYE010000039.1, read as the reverse complement.
CCATGTTTCCCGGCGGAGCGTCTGACTTTCGATTTAGGTAGCCATCGAGTTGTGCGAGCTAAACAAGGCACAATTGAATCGAGGCACGCCGCGATGCTCGACGGCTCGCGTTGCCGCGGGTCGAACGTAACCGTCCCGGGATTCCACACCTGGGCGGACCGCTCGACGTTTGCGAGGATGCCGACGAAGACGGCGTAGTCCGTCCGCCGTTTCGCGCGGCCGATCCATCGACCGGACACCAGGTTCGCGCGATAGCGGGACTTCAGCCGTGCTGCGCGGTCGCTGCCTCTCGCGCGGCCTTCCAGCCGGCGGGCGTCAGTTCGTGGATCAGTCGATGCGGGTGGGTCGAGATCCGCGACAGCACACCGCGGAGGTACTCAAAGAGGATCAAGCCCGGATGCATGCAGCGGTTGGCTAGACGTTGAAAGCCACGGCGCTCTCGCCGCCGTTGACTGGGATCAGGAACACGCCGTCTGGGGGGATCGCCCAAGGCCGCGTTCCCCGGTTACTTAACTCAACCCCTACGCTCCCGCGGGACCCGTCTATCCGCTGTCGGGAGTGCGGCCTCGCCTCGGACGGGGCCCTCCTGTGGCCAGCGCGAGCCACGGCAAGACCGCCAGTGTTGGCCTCTCACAGCGGCGGCCCCCTCGCCGATGTGATCACCAGCGACGCCCGGATCACCCAACACGGCATCGCGCGTGCGCGCCCGTTCGCTCGCCCAACATCCGACGCAAACAATTGTCCCTGAACACCATACGCCATTCCCAGTGGCCCCGCCCTCCCGCCTCCACCCTCCCCAACCCCAAACACCAACCCCTCACCAGGTGCGAACTTCCGGCCCTTGCACTGGACGCTTTCGACACACCGCGAAAGCGCGGTTTCCGCCGATCCGCGGCAAAAGCGTCCAATCGGAGGCCCTTTTTTCGCATGCACCGCTGTCTGGTGTCCGTGGCCGCAAACGGCTGCGTCTTCATAACCTACGCCGTTTTTCGGCCCCGTTTTTCGACATGACCGAAGGATGCGAAATGCTGCACTGGACGACCCCCTCTCCGACGAGCACGGACCCGTCCAGTTTTGGCGCACGGCCGTTTTCGGGAGAGTCGGAGAGGCCGAATTCGGGGGTGACGGGCCCCTCGGCAACGACCGCGGCTTGGACCGATGGGGGTGTCGCGGGTCGTACAACCACGCCGCCATAGCCCGCGCGTTCACCGTCCTTTACGTCGCCCGAATCGCCGTGCGTCGCGCCCTCTCCGCCCTCGCCGAAACCCGCGGCTCCCGCCGCCGATCCGATTCTCCCCAGTCACGACTCGAACTTCGCGCCTCCCGCTCAACACCCCCCCGCCCAACCCCGCCCTTCCGCCCGGTCCGACCTCTACACTCCCCGGCTTCCCCGTGCCTCGGAGACCACCATGCTGTCCACCCTGCTCGTCCTCTCGTTGTCGCTCGTGTCGTCGGTCCAGGATCCCGTCGCGCCCGCGGCGCCGGTGGCGAAGGCCGAGCCCGAGGCGATCGACGCCGTCTACGAGCGGTTGCTCGCCGCGAAGGGCGACGCCGAGATCGAGCGGTTGATGCGTGGGCGGCCGTACGAGGTGATCGGGCTCGTCGACGGGTACCTCGAGGGTTGGTTGGCGTCGCAGGAGAACCCCGGCGCGCCGGCCGAGCCGGGGGCGAAGGCGCCGGCGCGGTTGCTCGAGTTGGCGCAGGATGCGGCGAAGCGGGCCGATGCGACGTTCAAGACCGA
>JADYYE010000038.1 GCA_020853815.1 Phycisphaerales bacterium | reverse complement strand
CCAGCGTCCTTCATCGCCTCTCGATGCCAAGACATCCACCGTGTGCCCTTTGGCCAATCGCACCAACCCGACGCCGCGATCTCTCGCGACCGGCTGGCAGACCAGAACTCGTGACGACTCACGAGCTCCCCGGAACTCACCTCGGCCTTCCGTCTTCCACCCCTCGCGGGGCTTCCGTCGGATCGCCTCGATGAACCCCGAAGGATTCCATCGGCGCTCATACTCAATGCTTGCTTTCTTCGTTCTGACGCCTCCATCGGCGGCCGAATCCGCGGGAAATCCCGCTTCCTCGCCCACGCGACGGATCGTCTCGTTCGTCAGTATCCGGTTGTCAAAGAGCTCGGACTCGACCGGGATCAACCCGATTTTCATCCCGCCGCTCTCGCGGCGACCTCAACCGCTCCGGTTTAGAGGTGGGAGGACTCTAGGGATCGACCTCCGGGAGTCAAGCCGATCCCACTTCGTTTTTTGACTCCATTTTCAACTCGTTGCAGTTCGGAAATCAATCGGACCAACCAACCCCTATCATCCCAACGAAAACGCCCCGGCAGAGTCCGCCGAGGCGTCGAAAGTGCTTATCGGACTTCAACTTAGCCACCGCTCGGACGTGACTCTTCCTCTCCGGTATGTGGAGAGCGGCGTCCCGGCCCTGCGGGCGAGTTGGCGGGGTTATTGAGGTCTTGTGGATCGACGGGTTTGACCCTGGGCCGGCCCTGGTTCTCGCCGAGCCTGGCGTTGGCGAGCAGCCTCTTATACAAATCGCTCGTCGCATCGGCGTCGGGGTAGCGAACCACGATTCGGCCGACCTGGTCTCGAAGGAACGTGCGGAACCTGGCCTTGCCGCCGCGTTCACCGATCGTGGACAGCGCCGACGTGTCCAGCATCATGGCGTCGACCACGAAATCGATGGTCTTGGGGGCGGGCTTCGACAGGCCGTCGTCCTCCGGCTTGGCCTTGTCGGCGGCCTCTCCGGCGGGCGCGGCCTCCTGCTCGGGGTTCACGCGTCCGCGTGGCCTTTGGCCGCTCGGGGCGTCCCGATCGCCGGCGGGGTTGTTGTTCGAGGAGACCTTGGGCTTGGCGCCGGCCTTGAGTTTTTCCATGTCCCAGAGGCGAAGCTCGTCGGGGAGCTTGGCCTGGGCGGCGAGCATGTCGCCGGGCTCGACGGCGGCGGCGGCCTTGCGCCAGAATCCGTAATAGAACTTGTACATCTCCGCCGAAGCTCGGGCGCCGCCGAGCTGATCGGCGGGCGAGGCGCCGGTGATAAAGTAATACTCCTTGGCTTCGACGGTGATGGGATCGGTCCAGTCGGACCATGCGCCGCGAACGATCGGGGATTGGGCGTCGGACTTTTGGGCCTCGATCAGCTTCTGGTCGAAGAGCGGGTTGTTGGTCACCGCACGGACCCGGTAGCGATAGGTCGCGCCGGGCTCGGCCGTCAGATCGTGCGTCCAGACGCGCGACTGGGCGTTCTCGAGCAGCGCCAGTCGCTTCGCGGAATCCTGGTTCTCGGCCTGGGGCGGGGCGTTGAGTTTTTCGAGGTCGGCCTTGGCGTTGGTGATCTGGGTCCCGACTTCTTCGATCTTGATTTCGAGGGGGTCGCGCTTGGTCTGCTGGTTGGAACGGTCGCGCCCGCGCGATTCGGGAGACGGGGTCGGGGGGCTCGGGGGGCCGCCGCCGCGTCGGCCGCCGGGCCCGCCGGAGGGCGCGGGTTCGTCGCGACCACCTCCGGTCTGGGTGGCCGGTTTGTTCTTGGCGTCGAGGCGTCGCTTGAGCGTGGCCTCTTCCTTTTCCAAGTCGTTGATGCGGCGCTGCAGGCGATCCATCTGCTCGGACTTGGTCTCGCCGGTGGACATTTCGGTGGGCGGCGCCCACTCGGGCCCGGCGATGATGTTGTAGTACTTCGGGCGCATGACCAGGTCCTGCGATTGCTCGGCCCGAGAAACAAGCATCGGCATGTCGGCCTTGCTCTTGACGGTCTTGTCGAGGTCTCTCAGCAGACCGGCGCGCCCGGGCATGGGGGGCACGATTGTCGCCTCGCCCCAGTCGCCGCTGGAGAGCTCGCGCTCCCGCTCCATCTCGATCGCCACGAGGCACATCTGGCCGCGCCACCAGCCGAGCGGGATCGATCGTGGGTCGCCCTCGGGATCGTTTTCGAGCGCCTTGGCCAGCGCCGTGCCGTCGAAGACCGCCTCAACGCTGACGGCCTGCTTGTCGAAGGGCTGCTCGGCGGGAAGGAGCTTTGCGAGTTCCTCGTTGGCGATGACTTCCATGGGGTCGATGGCGTTGGCGAACGTCGCGGCGACCACATGGCCGGGCGCGGGCACCTCGAGAGACGCGATGGGCGATTCGGCGCCGACGCCCGCATCCCCGGCGCCACCGACGCCCAGCGAGAGCCTCGGCGCCAGCGCGACGATGTTTTTGCCCGGCGAGACGCCCTTGGTCAGGTGGTCCTCGAAGCGGTTGAGCACGTCGGCCCTGGGCGGCGCGGGGAGCTCGGGCGTCTGGGAGCCGACCTTGGCCAGGATCGCCTGGGCCTGGGTCGCGACGGGGCTGAAGGCCTTGTCGGGGTCGACCCTTTGACCGCCCACCTCGATCTGGTTGCCCGGGCCCACGAACTGCCAGGCCAGCACGCCGAGAAGGGAGGCGCCGACGATCCCGAACAGCGCCTTGTCGACGTACTGCTCGAACGGGTTGATGCCTTTGAGTTTCATCTGCGTTCCTCCGCACGCCGCGGGCGCGGCGTTGGTCTCGATCGGTCCATGGGCGCGATTACGGCTCGTTCTTCTTCTCGCCCTCGGTCGGCGCGGCATTCTCGCCCTCGGCGGGCTTGTCGTCGGGGATCCCGAGCTGGGCCCGGATTCCCTTGGGGAACCAGGGCTTCATCCACGAACGGAGCCACACGGTTTCGACCTCGATGGTGGCCTTCACCACGGGGGAGTCGCCGTAGAAGTACCCGCGTTCGAGCTCGGCCCACGGGTCGAGTTCGGCCAGATCGATGTCGGTGATGGTCATGAAATTGGTCTGGGCGAAGGCGTCGAAGAGGCGAGGGATCATGGCGGAATCGACGATGAGGTCGACCGTCACGCGGCGGATGTCGTACATCCCGTTCGAGGGGCCGGCCCATCGCCCCGTGATCGACTTGGCGAAATCGGGCTTGATCTCGGCGTCGGGGCTGGCCGCGGCGGGAGCTTCGGTGGTTTCTTCGCCGGGGTTTCTCGCCGCGCGTTCGACCTTGACATAGGGCGAGTCTTTGATGAGGACGCGCACGAGGCGCTTCACGGCGCCCTGGTCGACCGTGAGCGGGCGCCCGCCGCTGTCGGAATTGGCCGCCGCCAGGGCCGCGATGACGTCGCTGAACAGCCAGTAGTCGGCCTGCCAGGCGAAGCACTCGTCGAGGTTGGGGAGCATCTTGGGCTTCACGCGGAGGAGGCTCAGTCCGCGTGCGGTGTCGACCTGGAAGGCGTCGATGCTCGCGAAGAACGCGAGTTCGCGGGCGCGGGCCTGGTATTCACCCAGGCGGCGTGCCACGACCTTTTCCACGATCCGCTTGTTCTCGTCGGCGGTGAGGGGACGATTGGCGTTCTGCCCCAGGATCGCCTCGCGTTCGCGCGTTTCGACGTCCATGAGGATCGGCGCCAGCTTGTCCGCGGCGCGGGGCCCGCCGGCGCGAGAGCGATCGAGAAGCTCCTGAAACACCGACGGGCGTCCTTCCAGCCCGATCAGGCGATCGGCCAGCTCAAAGGGCAGGGTCTGCAGCGCCTCCCCCTTGGCGTCGGGAAACAGCCCCTCCACAAGCGGTCGGTGGGCGCGTTGATTGAACTCCACGGCCCGGGTGACCACGCCCTCGGCCTGCTTGAGCACCGCCTCCCGGTGCTTCCGGAAGAACTCGGTGCGCATCGCGTTGGGCACATCGTTCTGGGTCACCGCCGGCTCGGTGGGATCGAGCGTCGGGATCGCGTAGGCAACCTTCTGATTGAGCTTGTCGAGGTCGGCCTTCACCTCAGCCGCCCGCTTGGTCTTGATCGATTCGTTCCACTTGGAGCTGAAGACATAGCCCACGGGAAGCACCACGAGCACGACGACGGTGGAGATGACCACCAGGAGATGACTCTTGATCCACGCGAGCATGGGCTTCACGGCTTGCCTTCTTTCTTCTGGGAGGCTTCGGCGCCCTCGGCGGGCTTGGCCGGACCCTTGATTTTCACGGTCCAGCGGAGCGTGACGCTGGCGGAGGCGAGCTTTTCGGGCTTGGCGGGCTTCAGGGACGCCAGCGGCGCGATCCGCTCGATCTCCGGGCTGCTCCCGACATCGCTCCCGACGAACGCCGCGGGGCTGTTGCCCGCCAGCGTCGCCGCCACGGTTGACCCCGAGGACGTTGCGGCTTCTTCCATGGCGGCCCGCTCGTCGAACGCTTCTTCGCCGGCGGCCCGCCTGCCGTGCGCCGAGCGCCCGCCGCTCTCACTCCGCCCGGAGCGCGAGGCCGGCGGGGCGGTTTCGGCGCCGAGCCCGCTTTCGCCGCCGGTGGCCGCGCCGGGCGGTCCCGCGCCCGCCTCGTCGACCGTGAGGTCACGGACGTCGGGTGGGACGATTTCGTAGGGCACGCCGTCGCGTTTCACGTTGTCCTTGAGCCACTTCTGGAGCGTGGCGATGGCGAACTTGCGGGCCTCGGGCGTGTAGGTCGTGGCCAGCAACTCGATCTTGATCGAGCCGAGCGAGCCGTCCTCGGGGGTGGAAGCGGCGTCGCCGGAGCTTTCGTCGCTCTTCACGACTTCGGCGCCCGGAGGGCGGTAGGTGGTGTTGAACGCGCGGAGGGAGAATGCGTCTGGCGTGCCGGCGGGCGGCGCGACCTCGGGCTTGGCCCACGACGCCGCCGCGTTCTCCGCCGAGGCCATCATCAGGCCCAGGTCGTTGACCAAATGGGAATGGATCTCGCGGGCCTGGGTGAGTCCCAGGAGGTTGGCGGCCCGGAAATCGGTCTCGCCGGAACCGAGCACTTTGGCCTCGTCGGCGAAGCGTTTGGCCTCGTTCAATTCGTTGATCGCCTGGTCGATCTGAGTGGGGCGCTGCGAGCCGGCGATGGCGGTCGAATCGATGAAGGGGCGGAGGAACATCGCGCCGCCGGTCAAGACGGCCAGGCCCGCCGCGGCGGCGAACCAGCGCGACTTGGTCTTCCACATGGATTCACGCACCACGGCGGCGGGCATGAGGTTGGCGTTGATGGCGTTGAGGCCCAGGCCCTGGAGCGCCAGGCCGTAGGCGGTCGAGAGTTGCAGCGAGGCGTCCTTGAACTGGGCCTGACGCGCGGGGTCCTTGATTGCATCGAGGTTGATGCGCTTGAACTCCTCGATGCGGTACACGTCCATCGAGAGCTGCTGCTTCAGGTACTTGCGCAGGCCGGGGAGCTGGAACGTGGACCCCATGCCGACCAGGCGCACGATTTTGGCGTCCTTGTGCAGCGATTGGTAGTACCCGATGGAGCGTTGCACGTCCTGGGCGAGGTCGGTGAAGACCGATCGCATCGCCTGAAAAACGTGGCGGGCGTTGGGGCCTTCGTCGGCTTCTCTTTTGAGCTTTTCCGCCTTGGGATACGTGAGCTTGAACGTGTTGACCAGCGCGTCGGTGAACTGGTGCCCGCCGATGGGAAAGGTGCGGACCCACACACGCCCGGACTCGGCGATGATGACGTCGGTGGAGGTGGTGCCGACATCGAGGATCAGCGTGCCGGGGGTCTGTTCGGAGAACTGGAGGTCATACGCCAGGGCGTTGTACGCCGCCACGGGGCTGAGATTGACGTAATCCGGCGTGATCCCGACGTCCTGGAGCATCTGGAGGCGTTCCATGATGCGGTCGCGGGTGATCGCGAAGATGCCGACTTCCACGTCGGGGGAGTCGGGGCTGACGAAGGTCTGGTAGTCCCACTCGACCTGGTCGAGCGGAAAGGGAATCTGCTGCACGGCTTCGAACTTCACGATGGCCGGAACCTTCTTGGGCTCAACGGGCGGGAGCTTGGTGAAGCGGGCGAAGGCCGAGTGGCCGGGGACGGAAACGGCGATCGCCGCCTTGCTCAGGTCAACCTGGCTGACGAGCTGGCCCAGCGCGATGCGCATGGCGTCGTTCTGGTCGAGGCCGGGCGTGCTGAGCACCTTTTGGTGCGGGACGACGAGGTATTCGAGCACGTTGACGCCGCTGGAGCCTTCTTCAAGCTTGATGGCCTTGACGGCGCCGGCGCCGATCTCGATTCCCCAGCTCGCGGATGATGATGCCATTGGTCACTCCTGGCCCCCAAAGTCGGGCGAAACCGAGGCGAAACGACAACCCTGGGCGGGGCAAGGATGCCCCACCGTTTCTCAATCCTGCACCGACCGGTTGTGGTCGGGCGGAGGATGGTACACAAACAGGGCCCGTGCGGGGACTCCATTTGTGGCGTTCCGAGCGATACGCGGGTGGTGGTAGGCGAGTTTCCGGGCCGCGTGGAGGTGTGACAGCGGCGTGACAATCGGGGGGTTGCTTGGCCGGGGCATTCGCCCCATCGCCGATTCAATTCGAGCATGTGGGCGCTCGGCGCGGGACGGAGTTTGGTTTAGACTGGCGCGGTTCAGGCACCGGGCCGCCGGGCGGGAGCATGAAGATGGATCATGTTCGATCGTCTGTGGATTTGTGACTCGCGTGTCCTAAATTACCACAATGCCCGCCGAAGGGCGGCGGGCGGGAGGTGCTCTATGACTGGCAACGTATCGACCGACCCCCGGAACATTCGCAACGTGGTGCTCACGGGCGCCGGAGGGTCGGGCAAAACGACAATCACCGAGCGGCTGCTGTTTCTGAACGGGACGACCAAGCGCCTCGGCACGGTCGAGGAAGGCAACACGGTCAGCGACTATTCAGAGGAAGAAAAGCATCACAAGCACAGTCTCCAGCCGTCGTTCGTGCATTTCTCATACGAGGGGCATGACGTTCATCTGATCGACACGCCGGGGCTGGGCGATTTCCTGGGGCACGCGATCTCGTGCTTTCCGGCGGTCGAGACGGTGGTGGTGGTGATCGACGCGCTCAAGGGGATCCAGAGCGTGACGCGTCGCCTGATGCAGGTGGCGGCGGAGCGGAAGATCCCGCGGATGGTGGTGATCAACAAGATCGACGAATCACAGGCCGACATCCCGGCGCTGGTGGCGCAGGTGCGCGAGGCGTTCGGGGCGATCTGCCTGCCGATCAACCTGCCGACGGCGGGCGGGGCGAAGGTGATCAACGTGTTCGAGCACGACGGCAACGACGCCGCGGGCGATCAGACCGACTTCTCCAGCGTCCACGAGGCGCACCGGCAGATCGTGGAGCAGGTGATCGAAGTCGACGAAGACCTCACGATGCAGTATCTGGAGAAGGGCGAGGGCTTTGACCCGGAGAAGCTGCACGCGGCGTTCGAGAAGGCGTTGGAGTCGGCGCACCTGGTTCCCATCTGCTTCTGCTCGGCCAAGACCGGCGCGGGCTGCGACGACCTGCTGCACCTGCTGGCGAGCCTGTGCCCGAGCCCGGTGGAGGTGAACCCGCCGGAGTTTCAGAAGCGAGAGGCGGGCGGCGAGGACCAGGAATGGCACGCCAAGCCGGAGGCGGCGGCGCCGCTCATCGCTCACGTTTTCAAGGTCGCGACCGACCCGTTCGTGGGCAAGCTGGGCATCTTCCGCGTGCATCAGGGCACGATCAAGCACAAGAGCGAGGTGCTGCTGGACGACCAGAAGAAGCCGGTGCGGATCAACCACCTGTACAAGCTGCAGGGGAAGGACCACGTCGAGGTCGATTCGCTTGGGCCGGGCGAGATCGGCGCGATCTCGAAGGTCGACGAGGTGCGGTTCAACAGCGTGATGCACGAGAGCCACGACGCGGACTCGGTGCATCTGTGGCCGCTCCCCTTGCCCAGGCCGATGTTCGGGCTGGCGATCGAGCTGAAGAACCACGCGGACGAGAGCAAGTTCTCGGCGGCGTGCCATCGCATGATGCTGGAGGATCCGTGCCTGGTGGTGGAGCGGATCGCGGCGACGAACCAGACGGTGATGCGCGGGCTGGGCGAGCTGCACCTGCGCGTGGTGCTGGAGAAGCTCAAGCACCAATCCAACATCGAGCTTCTGACGTCGCCGCCCAAGGTTGCATATAAGGAAACGATTACGTCGAAGGCCGACGGGCACCATCGGCACAAGAAGCAGACGGGCGGCGCCGGCCAGTTCGGCGAGGTTTATCTGCGCGTGCTCCCGCTCCCCACGGATCACCCCGAGGGCTTTGAGTTCGAGAACGCGACGGTGGGCGGCACGATCCCGCGGCAGTTCATCCCGGCCGTGGAAAAGGGCGTCCGCCAGGTGCTGGGCGACGGCGCGATCGCCGGCTATCCGCTCACGGGCGTGCGCGTCGAGGTGTACGACGGCAAGTACCACGACGTGGACAGCAAGGAGATCGCGTTCATCACGGCGGGCAAGCGGGCGTTCATCGACGCGGTGCAGAAGGCCAAGCCGGTGCTGCTCGAACCCATCGTTCTCCTGGAGATCACGGTTCCGAGCAAGTACATGGGCGACATCACGGGGCACCTCTCGACCAAGCGGGCGCGGGTGCAGTCGAGCGACATGGTCGGGCCGGACGTGTGCCTCATCAAGGCGCACGCGCCGCTGGGCGAGCTGCAGAACTACAGCAACGAGCTCAAGAGCATGACGGGCGGCGCGGGGACGTACGCGATGGAATACAGCCACGACGAGCGCACGCCGAGCACCATCCAGGCGACGGTCGTGGCGGCGTACAAGCCCAAGGCCGAGCAGGACTGATCGGACTCGTCGCGAGATTTCAGGCTCGTGGGGCCGGGGCTGCCGCAAGGTGGCCCCGGTTTTCTTAGGCATCGGGCATCAGGAATCGGGCATCGGGAGAAGTGAAGACAAAGAGAGACGCAGAGACGACTTGCGGGGCGGCGAGAAGCACATGGCGCGTTCCTCTCCCGGCGCGCGTGACCGCGGGTTGTGGTTGTCGCTTTCCATGCGTCCGAGAAACTCGGCGGCGTGTGCCGCGGAGCGGACAGGTGCGGCGATTCGGAAATCAATTCCGGGGCGCCGAGGTCGGGGCGAACGCCGCCGGCCAGGAGCGCGGCCATGACGACGACAAGCAAACAACTGAAACGACGTGCTCGGTGGGAGATCATGGGGGCGATTGCGGGCGCGATCCTGGCGATGAGCGCGGGGGGGACGGCCAGCGCGCAGAACCTGCTGGGGAACGCGAGCTTCGAGCGATCGTTCGCGGCGGTTGATTTCAATGATCTGATCGCCGGAAAAACGACGCTGGTCGGCGCTCACGCGGGGCTCACGCCTTGGTTTGTGCCGGCGGGCACGGACGTGGAGCACTACTTCCGGCGGGCGGACGGCGCGCTGAGCATCGCGCGGGTTCCCCACGGCGAGTGCGTGATCGGGATGGACTATGACGCGGGGTCGGGCACGCTCGGCCGGATCGAGCAGGGCTTCAGCGCGCCGTATCCCAAGAGCACCGTGCCGTTTTATGTGATGGTGGGCGATTTCGCGGGCGACCGCGGGAAGGGCGCGCCGCGGACGGCGTCGATCGGGACGTCGCTGACGATCATCGGGGGCGCGACGGTCTTCAAGTGGGATTCGTTCCCGACGCCGAGCTTCCCCGGTCCCAACACGACGCGAGAGAGCGTGTTCAAGCCGCGCGTGATCAATTACGCGGCGTTCGGACCGACGGCGGCGATGAGCGGGGTGTTCACGATGTGGGACAACGATGACATGGGGGTGCTCGCCGACGCGGTTCACCTCTTCCCGGTGCATCAGGAGGACCCGGTGTGCGGCGACTGGCGGGTGCTGTCGGGGTTCTCGATCCTGGAGGACGGCACGTGGTCGGCCTCGACGCCCGCCGATCCCTGGCAGGACCTCAAGATGGGCACGAGCTCGGGGTGCACCTGCTCGACCGACAACAGGTTCCTGACGCTCGACAACGGCTTTGGCGGCGCGAGCACGATGCTGGTGACGGCGTGGGATCAGAACTCGGGCGGCGTGCGGAGCACGCTCGAACTGACCCTGGAGATCCAGGGCGTTTCGGCCTACCTGCCCCAGGCGACGGTCAGTTTTTATGACTTCACCAACGCGCGGTGGACCTCGCCCTACTTTGCCTTCCCGAGGTTCCCGGCGTATCCGGGCTACAAGGTCAAGGCGGGCTCGCGCTGTTACAAGGTGGACTGGGATGCGTTCGACGTGCGTGAGCCGGCGCCCAACACGGGCGTGAGGACGGCGCTGTCGAACTATGTTCAGGCGGGCACGGGCCTGGTGCTGGCGCGGGTGGTATTCGCCAACGGCGAGGCGAGCTGGGTGAACGGCCCGACGACTTGGCCGCCGACTCCGCCGGTCGTCAATCCGTGGAGGATCAGGGTTCACTCCGCGGCGATCGTGAGCAACTAATCGGGAAGCGCCGCGTCGAACACGAGTACCTCCACCGGCCCTGGGATCGAATCCCCGGGCCGGTTTTCTTTTCGATCGGCCCGAGGGGTCGAAACGTACAGTTGGGCATGAAGATCGTCGTGAACGGCCAGGCTCGCGAGGTACACGAGGGGACCAGTGTTGAGGCGCTGGTGGCAGAGCTCGGGCTTGCCAAGGCCGCGTGCGCCGCGGAAGTGAACAAGAAGCTCGTGGCGAAGCGCGAGCGGGCGAGCGTGACGCTGCGCGAGGGCGACGTGGTTGAAGTTGTGACGCTGGTGGGCGGGGGGTAAGCAAAGCGCCAAATCGCCGCGTCTCCTCGTGGCCAAATGAAAAGACAAGAATCGGAGTGGCGAAGGGCCTGCGACTGCAAGTGACCTTTCCCCCTGAAGCAAGTCCAGGCGGAGCTTTAGACTTCGGCCTGGTGCGCTTGTACCCGAAGCTGTACCAACTGCAGAGTGAGCTTTCTCGCTTCAACCGGCCAGGCTAGCCTGGCCGGTTGAAGCAGCGAACTCCCTGGGGGCCAGGTTGCCCAGGGCGCTGTGGGGTCGT
>JADYYE010000037.1 GCA_020853815.1 Phycisphaerales bacterium | reverse complement strand
GCGAGCAGACCCGCGACCGCGCCATGTTCGAGGAGTGTTTGAGCTGCTGCGCAACCGCCCTCGCCCTCGACGCGGCCCGGCCGGACTGGGAGATCATCCGTCGCCTCACGCCCACCGAGCGGCAGCACATCGATTCCCTCGACCGTCAGGCGCGCGAGGCCATCGACTGAGGATGGGATCGTACGCGCGGCGAGGAGCGCGGCGGCGCCGCCGCCCGGCAACTCGCAGGGCCGCGACGCGTCGGCGATTCGCCGGTCAGGGCGGAGGCTCGTCCACGATCCAGCCCTTCTTGGCGTCGCGGATGAAGCGGTAGGTGGGGTTCTCGCGGCGGCGCAGCTCCGCCACATCGCCGTTGATGTTGAGGATCACCGGGTGCTCCCAGTTGATCTCGATCTTCACGGAGTCAATCGTGAACCGCTCCACGTCGCGGAGCTCGATTTGCAGCTTGTTCTTCGCCTTGTCAAACGAGCCCGTCGCCCAGCCGCCGCGCGCGCCCGGCTCGATTCGCTCGACAAAAAGCCACTGATCCGGATCCGGCGGCAACGGCGCGAGGGGAGGCTCCTCGACCGGTGCGGCGGCCTCGGGAATCGCCGGCGCCTTCGCCGCGGCAGGGGCCTCGCTCGGCGGGGCCGCGGCGTTGTCCGCCACGGGCGAGGGCCCCGCCTGGTGGCAACCGGTCAGGGCGACAACGAGCAGCAGCCCCGCCAGCGTGCCCACGAGGCCGCACCGCATCGCCGCATCCCGCCGGATTCGAGCTTCACTCTGCCTGTTCATCGTGAACGTGTCCGGCTCCCGCTGTTGCCCGAGACTCCTTCACCCTGTACCGTCCGCTGCGAGGAAGGATGCACAGCATGCCCCGATATTCGGAAACCAGGCCGCACGTTCGCTCCACCACGATCCTCTCCGTCCGCCGGGGAAACCTCGTCGCCATCGGCGGCGATGGACAGGTCACCATGAATCAGGCGGCCATCAAGCACGATGCCCGCAAGATCCGCTCCCTGCTCGACGGCAAGGTGTTCTGCGGCTTTGCGGGCGCGACGGCCGACGCCTTCGCGCTCATGGAACGCTTTGAGGCCAAGCTTGAAAAGCACAAGGCCAACCTCCGCCGCGCAGCCATCGATCTCGCCAAGGACTGGCGCACCGATCGCCTCCTCCGCCGCCTCGAGGCCGTCATGATCACCATCGCCCCGGACGCCACGCTCATGCTGACCGGCATGGGCGACGTCATCGAACCGGAGGACGGCGTGGTCGCGGCCGGCTCGGGCGGCATGTACGCCATGGCCGCCGCCAAGGCCCTGCTGGCCCACACCGATCTGCCGGCCGACCGCATCGTCGAGTGCGCCCTCAACATCGCCGCCGATATCTGCGTCTACACCAACCACCACATCCTGGTGGAGAAGCTGGCCACCGCGCCGGCGGGAAACGCGTGACCGCATGAAACACATGACGCCCCGCGAGATCGTCGCCGCCCTCGACCGGCACATCGTCGGCCAGCACGCCGCCAAGCGCGCCGTCGCGGTCGCCGTGCGCAATCGATGGCGCCGCCAGCAGCTCCCCGAGGCGATGCGCGAAGAGGTCGGCCCCAGCAACATCATCATGATCGGCCCCACCGGCGTGGGCAAGACGGAGATCGCCCGCCGCCTCGCCGGACTGGTCGATGCCCCGTTCATCAAGGTCGAGGCGACCAAGTACACGGAGATCGGCTACCACGGCCGCGACGTGGACGGCATGGTCCGCGACCTGGTCGAACTGGCCATCCGCATGCTCCGCGACGAACAGACCGAGGTCGTGCGCGTCGAAGCCGACCGGCTCACGGAAGAAGCGCTGCTCGACCTGCTCATCCCCCCCACCGAAATCGAGCGCGCGACGCCCGACGCCGACGAGGACTCCGCCCAGCGCCGCCACAAGAGCCGCGAAAAGCTCCGCGTGCAGCTCCGCGCCGGCGAGCTCGACGATCGCCCGGTGGAGCTCAAGGTCGACGCCAAGGGCCCGCAGGTCGGCGTCATGGCCACCCTCGGCGTGGACCAGTTTGACCCGGAATTGCAGGGGCTTCTGGAGCGTATGATGCCCGCCCAGTCCAGGACGCGGCGCGTGCCGGTGCGCGAGGCCCGCAAGATCCTCTTCCAGCAGTCATGCGACAAGCTCATCGACCGCGACAAGGTCAGCGAAATGGCCCTGCGCCGCACCGAAAACAGCGGCATTATCTTCCTCGACGAGATCGACAAGCTCGCCGGCACCGACAAGGCCCACGGCCCGGACGTCTCGCGCCAAGGCGTTCAGCGCGACCTGCTGCCCATCATCGAAGGCTGCACGATCAACACCCGCTACGGGCCGATCAAGACGGACCACATCCTCTTCATCGCCGCCGGCGCGTTCCACGGCGCGAAGCCCAGCGACCTGATGCCCGAGCTCCAGGGACGCCTCCCCATCCGCGTCGAACTCGAAGACCTCACCCGCGAGGACTTCGTCCGCATCCTCACCGAGCCCGAGAACGCCCTCACCCGGCAGCATGTCGCCCTGCTCGGAACCGAGGGGGTCCGCGTGGAGTTCACGCCGGACGCCGTCGACGAGCTGGCCGCAACCGCCTTCCGCGTGAACCAGTCCACCGACAACATCGGCGCCCGCCGGCTCAACACGGTCATGGAGAAGGTGATGGAGGAGATCAGCTTCGACGCCCCGCAGCGCCAAGGCGAGGCCATCCGCATCGACAGGGCCTACGTCACCGGCAGGCTCAAGGACATCGCCGAGGATGCCGACCTGAGCCGGTTCATCCTCTGATCCAGCTGGCCCCCGAACCACGCGTCCCTTGGGCATTACCCCCCACCGCGGGGGGCCACGATCGGGCGTGGCAGCCCCCCCGCCGGCCGCCACCCCGCGGCTTTCGGATCTCAAAGGCATGCAGGATAACGAGTTGCGACGATTTCACCCCTGCGCGTGCCCCGGATCCCGTTCGCGTGAAAACCACGTTTTCGCGTTCCTGAAACAAAACCCGCCTCTGGCGTTTCGCGATAATCCCGGTTAGCATCGATCCTCCCGTCGACGGACGGCGGGGATGGCGCCAAGTGGTGCGGCGCGGCGGGTTGGTCTTTCTGAAGAAGGTGGTTCAGCGTAGTGATCAAGGTCAAGCCCAGAGGAAACGAATCGGTTCAGCAGCTCCTGAAGCGCTTCAAGCGCCTTTGCCAGCGCGAAGGCCTGACCCGCGACAT
>JADYYE010000036.1 GCA_020853815.1 Phycisphaerales bacterium | reverse complement strand
CCAGGAGCATGCTGGCCTGGTAAAAAGTATGCAAAAAATAATTGCTGAGCGTCCCTACGCTCTCGCGGCCTAATACAGGCCTCGCAATCCCCGCACGACGCCTGATGGTGCGGGGATTGAAGACATCGGGCTGGCCCTCGCGCGGTGCAACCGGGCGCGGGGGTGAGAAAACTCCGGGAGCTGGACCGGAGCGAACGCCGTGGGTGGCGGTCGTGAGGTTGAGATCAAATCACCCAACACACGCGTAGAGGCGGCAGGCCGACGGTCTCGGGACGGGGGTTCGATTCCCCCCGGCTCCATTAGTTCATTCCGCGGGCACGGGTGTCGGGCGGGGCGTGATCCCGGCTTCACTGGTCGGCGAGCCTCCATAACCTTCGGGGCTTATGGCCGCCGTCATCACCGCACGCGACATCTCGAAGCACTTTGCCGCCCGGACGCTGTTCACGGGCGTGTCGCTCAGCGTCGAGGAGGGCGAGCGGCTTGCGCTCATCGGGCCCAACGGCGCGGGCAAGAGCACGCTGCTCAAGATCTTTGCGGGCGTGGAAGACTCCGACGGCGGGACGATCCTCGTCCGCAAGGGCGTGCGGGCGGCGTACGTGGCGCAGGCCGACACGTTCCCGCCCGGCGCGAGCGTGCGTTCGGCGGTCGAGCACGAACTGACACTCGCGATGCGTGCTGGGAGACTCCCTCACCTGCACGATCATCACGAGATCGAGCTGGCGGCGGAGATGGTACTGCGGCGTGCGGAGCTCGGCGACCTGTTGGATTCGCCGTGCGACACACTCTCGGGCGGGCAGCGGAAGCGGGCCTCGATCGCGCGGGCGCTGGCGCAGGAGCCGGGTCTGCTGTTGCTGGACGAGCCCACGAACCACCTGGACATCGAGGGGATCGACTGGCTGGAGGACACGCTCAAGGCCGGGGATTTCGCGTCGATCGTGATCACGCACGATCGCGAGTTTCTTGAAGGAACGGCGACGCGGATCGTGGAGCTTGCGCCGTCGTATCCCGACGGGACGTTCTCGGTTGAGGGCGGCCTGTCGCACTTTCTCCGTCGGAAGCAGGAGTTCCTGGAAGGGCAGCTGAGCCAGCAGCAGGCGCTGAGTTCGCAGGTGCGCGAGGACCTGCGATGGCTGAGCCGCGGAGCGCAGGCGCGAAGGACCAAGAGCAAGAGCCGGATCGACGCGTCGATGCAGCGGATGGACGAGCTGGCAGAGCTGAAGGCGCGCAACGCGCCGGCGCGGGCGGCGCAGATCGATTTCACGGCGACGGAGCGGCAGACGCAGAAGCTCCTGGTGGGCCGCGGCCTGAGCAAGACGCTGGGCGGGAAGAAGCTGTTCGGGAATCTCGACGTGCTGCTCTCGCCGGGTTCGAAGCTGGGGCTCATGGGCCCCAACGGCGCGGGGAAGTCGACGCTGATCAAGCTCCTGACGGGAGAGCTCGAGAGCGATCCGCCGACGCCGGAGATGCGGCGCGAGGAGGCGGAGATCGCGGATCAACTGCCGCACGGCACGCCGGAGCTTGGGACGATTCGGAGGGCGGAGCGTCTGCGCGTGGTGCTGTTCAGCCAGCATCGGCGCGAGCTCGATCCGGCGTTGACGCTGGCGGAGACTCTGTCGCCGACGGACGGGGTGATCTATCGCGAGCGCCCGCTGCACATCGCGACATGGGCGGGCATGTTCCTGTTCACCAAGGACCAGCTGAGGCAGCCGGTCAAGTCGCTGTCGGGCGGCGAGCAGGCGCGGGTCCACATCGCGCGGCTGATGCTGGAGCCGGCGGACGTTTTGATCCTTGACGAGCCGACGAACGACTTGGACCTGGCGTCGCTGGAGGTGCTGGAAGAGAGCTTGGAAGAGTTCCCCGGCGCGGTGGTGCTGGTGACGCACGATCGCGCGATGCTGGATCGGCTGGCGACGCGGGTGCTGGCGCTGGACGGGCGCGGCGGGGCTCGCTACTTCACGGACTACTCGCAATGGCAGCGGCTGGGACATCACCATGCGACGCCGGCGGGCACGTCGGGCGTGACTGCTGGTGCGGGCACGCCGGGAGCGAGCGCTGCGGCGGCAACGGCCAGCGGGCCCGGACTCGCGGGCCAGTCGCCGACGCCCACGGCGAAGAAGAAGCTGAGCTACAAGGAGCAGCAGGAATTGGCGGGAATCGAGCCGTCGATCGAGAAGGCGGAGGCGGAGCTCAAGCAGTTGGAGAGCGAGCTTGGGTCGGTCGCGAATCAGTCGGACCACCGCAAGCTGGCGCAGCTCGGGCAGCGGATGGCCGACACGCAGGCGCGGATCACGCGGTTGTATGCGAGATGGGAAGAGCTTGGGGAGCGAGCGTGACGGTGAGTTCGCGGGCTTGGCGATCGGGTGGGAGTTGTGTATCTTGTGTCTGGCGTGCAACCCCGGCGCGACCGGAGCGGTCGCTGGGCATCGGACAACGGTTCGACAGCCTGTACGGACCTGAAAGCAGGTTCGTGGCACGAAGACAGCACTGATGTCGCGGGGCGACATCGATGGCACCCCGCATCGATCGTGCGGCGCGAGATATGTGGATGGACGGAGCGTCATGTCTGAACACAGCGGGGAGAGCGGGCAGGGTGGCGTGCCGCAGGCGGCGGAGGTGACGCTGCTCCTCCGCCGGGTGAGCGCGGGCGATGCATCGCCGGTGTCGCGGCTCTTGCCGCTGGTCTATGAAGAGCTCAAGGCGATGGCGGAGAGTCACCTGCGCCAGGAGCGATCGGGGCACACGCTTCAGGCGACGGCGCTGGTGCACGAGGCGTATCTCAAGCTGGTCGAGCAGCGGAGCACCGACTGGCAGAATCGCGGTCATTTCTTCGCGATCGCGGCCCAGGCGATGCGGCGAATCCTGTGCAACCACGCGCGCGATCGCTCGCGGCAGAAGCGCGGCGGGAAACGCAAGCGGGTCGACCTCTCGGACTCGATCGTGCTGGCGGACGCGCCGGAGGTGGAGTTTGACGCGCTCGACGACGCGCTCGTGAAGCTGGGGGCGATGGACGAACGGAAGGTCCGCATCGTGGAGCTAAAGTTCTTCGCGGGCCTGTCGATCGAGGAGATCGCGCGGTTTCTCGAAGTCTCGACGGCGACGGTGAAGCGCGAATGGACGCTCGCCAAGGCGTGGCTGGCGCGGGAGCTGGCGTCGGGGCGCGGCGATGCCGATTCCGGCGCGAGCGGCGAGGACGCGGCGGAATGACCCCGGAGCGTTGGCGTGAGGTCGAGGCGGTGTTCAACGAGGCGCTCGATCGCCCGTTGGAGGAGCGAGAGTCGTTCCTTATCACGCGATGCGGGCGGGACTTGGAGCTGCTGGCGGAGGTGAGGTCGCTGTTGGCGCAGGCCGCGGACGCGACCGAGTTTCTCGAAGAGCCGGCGGTGAAGGTGAAGGACGCGTTGTCGGCGGCGGAGGAAGCGCACGATCGCCCGCTGGAATCGATGGTGGGCGAGAGCGTGGGGCGCTATCGCGTGGTTCGACTGATCGCCAGCGGCGGGATGGGCGTGGTGTACGAGGCGCAGCAGGAGCACCCGCGGCGGACGGTGGCGCTCAAGCTGATCCGTCCCGGGCTTGCGAGCAGCTCGGTGGTGCGGCGGTTCGAGCAGGAGGCGCAGGTGCTGGCGATCCTGCAGCACCCGGGGATCGCGCAGGTGTATGAGGCGGGGGTGGCGGAGACGCGTTTCGGCCGGCAGCCGTTCTTTGCGATGGAGTATGTCGCGGGCGAGGTGCTGACGGCGCACGCGAGGCGGCACGGTCTTTCGACGCGGGGGAAGCTGGAGCTGATCGCCCGCGTGTGCGACGCGCTGCAGCACGCGCACCACAAGGGCGTCATCCACCGCGACCTGAAGCCGAGCAACATCCTCGTGGTGGACGACGACGCGAGCACGTCGGGCGGCACGCGCGGCGGAACGGGCACGTCGCTGATGCGCGGCGGGCAGCCGAAGATCCTTGATTTCGGCGTGGCGCGTGCGACAAGCCGCGACGCGGGCGTTTCGACGCTGGGCACGCACGCGGGGCAGCTGGTCGGGACCATTTCGTACATGAGCCCGGAGCAACTGGCGGGCGACCCGGACGCGGTGGACACGCGATCGGACGTGTACAGCCTGGGCGTGGTGCTGTATGAACTGCTGACGGGGGCCTTGCCGCACGACGTGCAGGGGAAGGCGCTGGCGGAGGCGGCGCGGATCGTGGCGGAGACGCCGCCACGGGCGATGACGGGCGTGACGCGGGTGGACCACGCGGACGTGTCGACGATCGTGTCGACGGCGATGGAACGGGACAAGTCGCGTCGGTACCAGTCGGCGGCGGACTTTGCCGCGGACATCCGGCGGTACCTTGGCGACCAACCGATCGTGGCGCGCCCGGCCTCGGCGCTGTATCAGTTCCGCAAGTTCGCGCAGCGGAATCGCGCGCTGGTGGGCGCGGCGGGGCTGTTGCTGGTGACGCTGATCGGCGGGCTGGTCGTGAGCAGCACGCTGTATTTCCGGGCGTCGCGGGCGGAGACCAGCGCCAAGCTGGCGACCAACGACGCGCTGGCGGCGGCGAAGAAGGCCAGCGACACGGCGGCGGACCTGAAGAAGCAGCGCGACGCGCTGGAAGCCATCAACGGCTTTTTTCTGCAGACGACGCTGGAGGCGGCGATGCCGCGGAGGATGGGACCGTCGGTGACGGTGGTCGACGCGATCCTGGAATCGGCCGGGTCGATCGGGGAGGTTTTCAAGGACGAGCCGGAGCGCGAGGCGCAGGTTCGGCACTACATCGGGAACATCCTGCAGGAAGCGGGGAGGTACAGGGAGGCCGAGCCGCACTTGCGGAGGGCGGCGGCGTTGTGGCGCGAGCACCCGCCGACGGAAGCACCGGACATGAAGTGGGTGCATCAGATCGACACGGACGACTGGCTGATGCGGGTGCTGCGGCGATCGGGAAAGGCCCGCGAATCTCTGGAGGTGGCGAGCGGAAACCTGGAGTTTGCGCGGGCGAACCGCCCGGTGCGTTCGGCGTTGTGCGCGATCTATCTCTCGGAGGTGATGGTTGACCTGGGGCGGTTCGACGAGGGCGTCGCGCTGCTGCGCGCCGAGCTGGCGGCGCAGGTTGCATCGAGCGGGCCGGATTATTACTTGTTCGGGACGTTCAAGGCTCTGGCGAGGGTGCTGGCCGCGGCGGAGAGGTTTGACGAGGTGCGCGGGCTGGTCGATGAGTTCCGATCGCTTGGGGTTCGGCGGGACAAGCTCAACGACGCGATGAGTCCGATGCGCTGGAAGCTGTCGGAGTGGGAGATGTTTGACGGCGCGGGGATGTACCAGGACGCGGGGAAGGCGGCGCGGGAGGCGGCGGCGACGACGGTTCCCTCCGACCTGGAGTCGCGGGCTGGGTTGGATTATGCGCGGGCGATCTGCGCCGAGGCGCTGCTGAAGACCGGCGAACGGGCGGACGCGGAGGAATCCTTATCGCTGGCGCGGCGCGTGCTCGAGTTCCGAGTCGAGAACAGGGTCTACACGAAGCTGTACGTGCTGCTCGCGCACGAGATGATCTCGCGGGCGTTGATTCGGCTGGAGCGATGGGACGATCTGGCGGCGGCGCGCAACGAACTGACGCGGCAAGCGATGGCCGTCCAGCGAGAGGAGCCCTACGAACTGGTTGCAGGCTGGTACTACGCGGCGATGTCGCACGCGGCGGAGGGCAATCGGAGCGCGGCGCTCAATGCGTTCGGCAACGAGCTCGAGCTGCGCCGGAGGGCGTGCGTGCCCGGGAGTCCCGCGCATGTTGACGGCGTGGCGTGGGCGATGAGGATCGCCCACAAGGCCGGCGACGACCCGCTCGCGTACGGGATGGGTGAGCTGCTCGCGGTTCAGGATCGCTTCGGGAAGGATCACGCGGAATGCGGGGCACTGGCGGCGCTGGTGGGAAAGACGTGCATGGAGCTGGGGCTGAGGGAGCAAGCGGCGGTCGCGTACGAAACGGCCTTGCCACCTGCAAGAGCGAGCTTCGGGCTGGTGCATCAGGAGTCGGTCGCGCTGGCGCTGGACGCGGCGGCGTGTTTCGTGGCGTGCGGGCGGATGGAGCGGGCTGGCGCGGTGCTCGGCGAAGCGCTCGGTGCGGTGGAGCTGGAGCTGGGAGCGTCGCATGTGTGGGCCCGGAAGCTGCGGGCGGCACTCGATGAGATGGGGAGTGGGCGAGCCAACGGCACGAAGTGAATGAATGAGCCGCGCCGAGCCTGAAATGAGAAAGGCCCGCGGCGGGCGCGGGCCTTCTCGGAGTGTGCATGACGCGCGATCCGGCCGGACGCGCGGCGGCGGACGCGTTGTGGTCAGCAGCCGGCCTCGAAGGCGGAGGCG
This sequence comes from Phycisphaerales bacterium, assembly GCA_020853815.1. Classification (GTDB taxonomy): domain Bacteria; phylum Planctomycetota; class Phycisphaerae; order Phycisphaerales; family UBA1924; genus JABWBC01. Next base: position 129,386 of record JADYYE010000036.1, on the reverse strand, counting down.
AACATGTCGTAGTCGTCGCCGTTGACGAAGCCGTCGTTGTTGATGTCGGCCTGGAGCGAGCCGCCCTCGAAGAACGAGGCGAACATGTCATAGTCATCGCCGTTGATGAAGCCGTCGCCATTGATGTCGGCCAGGCAGGCCCAGCGGAGGGTGAAGGACGGGCCGTCGAAGAGCCAGGTGAGCTTGTCGTCGTTGGGGAAGTTCCAGCGGTACGGGATGAGGTTGTCGTAGCCCTGCCCGGCGTAGGCGGTGATGAGCTTGTAGTTATCACCGGGCTGGGGGACGTAGCCGTTGTCGTTGTAGACATTGAGCCAGGTGGTCGCGTGGCCGAGGACGTAGTTGGTGACGACGAGCTGGCCGTAGTTTGAGGGGGAGGCGGAGGGGCCTTCGACGTGGAAGAGGAGGTTGGCGTTGGTGGTGTCGAGGGCGCCGGAGACGAGCATGGCGCCGTTGTTTTCGAGTTCGATGGAGCCGTCGACACTGAGGATGCCGCCCGAGGGGATGGCGTGCGCGGTGCTGCCGTTGGAGGCGCGAAGGATCCCGGAGATGGAGGTGAGTCCGTTGAAGTTCATGGACCCGCCGGCGAGGTCGACGACGACGCCGGAGTCGATGCGGGTGACGGGCGCGCCGTCGTCGAGGATGAACGAGCCGCCGGCGGCGGTCCACTGGCCGGTGAAGAGGACGCCGGAGGGATCGAGGCTGGCGCAGTTTCCGATGAAGGCGTTGGAGTTGAAGGTCTTGCAGAAGCCGGAGTTGTAGAACCAGACCAGGCCGTAGACGAAGGAGTTTCCGCCGCCGACGAAGTTGACGGTTCCGCCGGTGTTGGTGAAGACCTGGAGGTTGGCGTTGCCGGAGTCGACGATGGCGTTGGGGTTCATGTTGACGACGCCGCCGGACTGGTTCTCGATGCCGCCGCCGGGCGTGGCGGTGAGGGCGGCGCCGAGGGTGTTGAATCCCCAGAGGGAGAGCGTGCCCTGGTTCTGGACCTGACCGACGACGCCGCTATCGACGAGGTCGATGTAGGCGCCGGCGTAGTTGACGATGTAGACGGGATTGGAGTCGGTGTAGTTGGAGTCCCAGATCGGGCAGGCGTTGAAGTACATGTAGCCGACGTTGAAGATGTTGGTGTGGCTGATGAGAACGCCGGAGGTGTTCCAGACTCCGGAGCTGAAGTTGATGATCTGCTTGCAGTTGAGGACCGTGGGCTGGGCGTGGTCAAACGCAACGAGCGAACCGGAGTTGTTGATGTTGCTGGCGTAGTGCCCCTGCCCGCCGCGGAGGATGACGGTCATTCCGGCGGGGATATGGACGTCGTCGGTGGTGTTGGGGACGTGGCCGAGCGACCAGTTGGCGGCGGTGAGCCAGTCGAAGTTGCCCGTGGCGTTGGTGTAGTAGTTGTCGCCGGCGAGCGCGGCGGGAGCGAGGGCGGTGAGGGCGGCCAGGGCGAGCAGGCGAGCGGCGGACTTCATTGGTGATCTCCCGTGTGTCGTGTGGGCCAGAGTTTCGTGGCGACGAACATCGCCGCCGGAGCACGACGCACCATCACGCGGCGGGGTGGATCAGGTATGCGTGACAATTTTGAGCGGAAGGGGGCGGGGCCGGCAAAAAGAAACACGGGCCCGGCGCGAGGCCGAGCCCGTGCGAACTCTGGCTTGGGCTCGATTTGGGAGAAACCGAGCCTGAGCCGGATGGGTGGATGGGCGCGGAACGAGAGCGTCCCGCACAGACTCAAACGCGAGATCGGGGGGCGGCGCAGTGCGAAAATCGGAAAAATCGCGCGAAATTCCGGCGCTGGGCGGCGCGCCGACCGAACGGAGACCGGTCTGTCTTCTTGGGCGGAGGTTGGCGGGGTTCGATAGGATGCGGGTCGGCCGCAGCGTTCGGGAGCCTTCGGATAATCGCTTGGCCAGCAGGTTGGCCGAGCCACCCCGACGCCAAGGCGCAAAGTACGCAGGGAGAAGGTCATGCCTCCACTGGTGGTGATGGGCGCGAAGATCGGGTGCTCGATGGCCGTGCCACCCGCGCCGAGCGGGTCACTGATCGTGCCGCCCGCAAACAAGGTGATGGGCTGCAACCAGCCGGCGGCGAACATCATGGACAACGTGGTGGGCAAGAACATCGCGCCGTTCCCGATGTGCCAGGCGAAGGCGAACCCGACGGTGATCGCGGCGACGGCGGCGGCGCTGGGCACGCCGACCCCGGCGGCGTGCGTGCCGGTGTTCCCCGCGCCGTGGAGCCCGGGCGCGTCGCAGACGATGATCGCCAATCAGCCCGCGCTCCACGCCGGCTGCACGCTGAATTGCGCGTACGGCGGAACGGTGACGATCGCGTATGCGGGGCAAGCGACGATCCAGGTGAGCTGAGCCACGGCTACGCTTTCTCCGCATGGCCGACACGCCGGGCGTGACAACATCATCCGCCGACGCACGCGCCCGCCGCACGCAGCGCACGGTGCTGCTCGGTCTCTTCGTGAACATCGTGCTGGCGATCACCAAGCTGGTCGCGGGGCTGATCGGGAATTGCTACGCGCTGGTGGCCGACGCGGTCGAATCGATCGCGGACATCCTCGGCTCGGTCGTGATCTGGGGTGGCCTGCGCATCGGGGCGCGCCCTGCGGACGACAACCACGCCTACGGGCACGGCAAGGCCGAGGCGCTGGCGGCGCTGGTCGTCGCGGGGCTCGTGTTTGTCGCCGGCGTCGGCATCGCGGTGAAGGCGATCGACGAACTCCTCGTCCCCCACCACGCGCCGGCGCCCTTCACGCTCATCGTGCTCGTCGTCGTCGTCATCGCCAAATGGATCATGTCGCGCTACACCGCCCACGTCGCGACTCAGGAAGGCTCCGACGCGACGGGTGTCGACGCCTGGCATCACCTCTCCGACGCGATCACGTCGCTGGCGGCGTTCATCGGCATCAGCGTCGCGCTCTTCGGCGAAAAGCTACTTTGGCACAGCGACGACTGGGCCAAGGCCGACGACTGGGCCGCGCTCCTCGCGTCCGGCGTGATCGCCTTCAACGGCGCCAAGATGGCCCGCCTGCCCATGCGAGAGCTGATGGACACCGAGCCCGACGGCGTGAAGAACCAGGTGTGCGAGACGATCCGCGCCGTGGAGGGCGTGCGCGGGATCGAAAAATGCCGGGCGCGCTCGAGCGGCGGGCGGCATTACCTTGAGATTCATGTGGAGGTCGATCCCTTGATGAGCGTGCGCGAGGCGCACGCGATCACGGGGAAGATCAAGGCCGCGGTCCGCGCGAAGCACCCCCGCGTGGCGGACGTGCTTCTGCATGTGGAGCCGCATGAGGGAGGGGCGGCGCGGGATGGACCGGCATCGCTTTGATCGCCCCCGTGCTTCTGGCGATCTTGACGATGGATCGAGGCGTGGATTCGGGATCGCCCCGCGAAGGATGATCGTCTCGGATGGCTGCGACAACGCGCTGGAGTGCCGACGCGAAGAACCTCGCGCGGGTTTGGCCTGTGGGACGTTGGCGCGGGAGGCACGTCGTCGGTGTCTGATCGCGCACGCCTCGCCGCGGTGGCGTTGTTCAGTGGCGATCGGCGCGATAAAGATCCGCCGCGGTGATGTAGACGCGGACTTCGGGGTCGATGAGTTCGTCGAGATCGGGCGAGTCGGGGTTGCGGGCAAGGATCTCGCGCACTTGCGTGGAAGAAGTCTCGTTGCTGGTGCGCGTTTCGAGGCGCGTGGACCACTTGGCGAGTTCCTCTTCGCTCCAGAAATCCTCCTTGCGCATCGCGGCGAGCAGGTGCCGCCCGTGCGTGTCGGGCGGGCGGAGCATGACGATCGGGTCGGCGATCTCGATGATCTCGCGCGGCTGCTTCCAACGATGGAACTCGCGGGCCTGGTCGCTGCCGATCAGGAGGCGCATGGTCGTGTCGGGGCGCTGCTCTCGGGCGCGCTGGAGCGTGTCGATGGTGTAGCTGGGGCCTTCGCGGTCGATCTCGTCGGTCCACACGAAGACGTTGACGCGGCGCTTGGCGGCCAGGCGCAACATGGCGACGCGATCGGCGTCGGATGCGATGGGGTTGGACGGCTTGTGGGGGGAGCGGGCCGCGGGAATGACGACGAGCGCGGCGTCGTCGCCCATCCAATCATCGCGGACGGCGCAGGCGAGGTCGAGGTGGGCGGCGTGGGGCGGGTCGAAGGTGCCGCCGAAGAAGAGGGCGCGCTCGCAGCCTTCGGGGATCGGGATCGGGGTTGGGCGCGGCGCGGACATGGGGAGATGCTAACGGAATACGGAGAGGCGCGTGCGGATGAACTCGGCTCAACTGGAATCGACGTTGGTTGAGCGTCGAGTGCGCGGACGAGGCAATTGGAAATGGGCAATGGGCAATGGGCAATGGAACTGGAACTGAGCACGGCTCGCGACACGGGGTGGGCGTGAGTCAGTCATGCGCGCCGAGCCCCGGCAGGCCGTCGAGGCTGGCGGCGTTCTTCTTGCGTTGGTAAGCGCGCAGGCCGTCGTCGCCCTTGGCGCGTGACCAGTCGTCGAGGGTCGGGCGTTCTCCCTTGAAGTCCATGAGCGGGACGCCGAAGCCGCACGAGACGGCGACGCGCGCGACGTCGATGCGGATGATGGCCCGCGCGCCGGGGCGCGCAGGGAAGCGGGCGGCGAGCGGCTCGAAATCGGGGGATGGAGCTTCGATCGCGCGGCCCGTGCCGTGGATGCGAACGATCTTCGGCGGGCCATCGAAGGCGCAGAACATGAGGACGATGCGGGCGTTTTCCTTGAGGTGGGCGATGGTTTCGACGCCGCTGCCGGTGAGATCGAGGTAGGCGACGGTGCGCGGATCGAGGATCGCGAAGGTGTCGAGGCCCTTGGGCGAGAGGTTGATGTGCCCGTGGGGCGAGAGGGGCGCGGTCGCGACGAAGAAGACGTGCTGGGCGCGGAGAAAATCGGCGAGGGCGGGGTCGACGGAGTTGAGCGAAGTGGCCATGAGGGATGGTGGCGGAGGAGGGAGGAGAGTCAAGCTACGGCGATCCGCCGCCCTGCGCAGCATCCATGGCCGCAAGGGTCGCTTCCATGATTGAAGAGAGTGTCGTGCCAGATACGAAGCCCGCGAGGTCCACGAGACGAGATCGGTCCACCGAAAGAAACCATGCAGGCACAGCCCACGCGGGCTTCGTGAGCCCGGACGTACTCCGCTCGTGCGTCGCTTTCGAGGGGATGGCGATCGCGCTGCGGCGTCCAGGCTTGGTCGTGATCGCGACAACGATCAACTTCTCATCCGGCCCGCTTGTGATCTGTGGCGGACTGAGCACGACCACCGGGCGACGCTTCATCCGCTCGCCATCGAGGGGTGGGACGTCGTCGACCCAGTAGACTTGTCCTTGTCTGATCGCGCGATTCACAGCGCGAGTGTACCGGTCAGAGCGATTCGCGGCCGGTCAGTCGTCGGGTATTCGCGCGAGCCTTACGTTCGAGCCGCGTGTGCTCGGCCGTAAGTCTCTTGTTGAGCGCGTCAATCGCGGAGTCGGTCTGGGGCTTCACGGTCCATCGGATGCTCACGCCCGCCTGCCGTCCGCCAATCGTCGTCTCCGTGCTGAAATCCGCGGGCTGCTTCGAATTGGAGAGTTCTGGCTTCATTCGACACCTAGCTCGATTATTCGCACTTCGATGGGGCTTTGGGCGACCGGCACGCCGTCGTGGCTCGCAACAAGCATATGCCGACCCGACGCAGGCAGTCGAAACTGTCCAATCCGAGCGATGAGGGTATGTACGGCAAGCGGATCGTTCCGGTTGAGAAGTTGGGCCTCGAATTCCCAGACTTTCTCGCCGCTTGGTGATTCGAGCGCCACGGTCACCCGTTCATCGGAATGTACGTTGGATAATCGGAGATACGCGACAAATGGACCCGCGATCGGCTGGATGGAAGGGGCCACCATGGCCCCGATAATCCCCTGGAGCGTGTGCTTGTCGCGAGCATGAGTCTGAACCACCTCGTCGCACAGGACCAGACAACTGCAGGTCACGCGCGCGGGTGACTTGGCACGGCGACTTGTTCTTTTTCCCTTTGCCATACGACCAGTCTATCAAGTGTCGCTGCGCCGAGCGAAACTCGCAGTCCTCTACCCCTTCACCTCGACCACGCGCTTTTCGCCCGAGCCGGCGAGGGACGAGCGTTCGTGGGTGGCGGCCTGGCGGCCGTCGTCGGTGATGGTGTAGACCAGGCCGATCGTTCTTTCCGGCACGTTGTTCAGGAGGCGGTCGACGACCTCGACGCCCTGCATCAGCGTGTGGTCGGTGTTGGCGACTTCGTACTTCCACATGCCGAAGCGCCCGCGGCTGTAGATGCCGCGTGATTCCAGCCACGGGATCACCTGCGCGAGGATGGCGTCGCGGTCGACGGTGGGCGTGGGGTAGCTGTAATCGGCGTAATAGGTCCAGGTGCTGACGATGTCGTCGCGTTCGCCGGGCTCGAGGAGCCCCGAGCTTTCCAGGCCCCTGATCGTGTCTTCGACGATGCGCGAGCCATCGACCGGCTTGAACTCGCTGCAGCTTGTTTCGCAGAGGAGGGAGTAGAAGCGTCCGTTGCGCCGGCCGGCGGCGTCGGTCGTGTACGGCTCGGGCGTCATGAAGGGCGAATAGTTGCTGAGGTAGGTCACGCGATAGAACGGCGAATCGGAATCGGGGAAGTACATCCACGACTTGGTCGAGGGGCACGGGCGCTTGAGGCCAAGGCCCACCATGTAGCCGGAGGAATGGCGCAGGCGGCACGCGGCGTCGCGGATCGTTGCGGGGACCTCGCCCTTCAGGATGTCGCGGCAGAGCACGTCGAGCGGCAAGGCGGTGATGAGCGTGTCGTAGCGCTCGGTGCCGCCGTCGGCGAAGGTGATGAGCTTGGCGTCGACATCGATCGACTTGACGGTGCGCTGCAGGGTGAAATGGCCGGCGAGGGGCTTGGCGAAGCGGTGATAGAACTCGCCGGTGCCGCCCTTGAGCGGGAACTTGAAGCGGTTATTTGGTCCCCAGCCGAAATCGTCGAGGCCGAGGACCACGTTTTTCAGGGCACGTTCGACGTCGATGACGGCGACGCGTTCGCCGATCCACTGCTTGTTCATCATCTCGGGCGGGTGGGCCCAGACCTTGAAGTTGTACGGGCGCATGAAGTGCTTGGCGATGCCCTCGCCGAAGACGGCGTCGATGAACTCGCCGAAGTTGGCGGCCTCGGAGTGGTGCTTGGTCGTGCCGCGGCCTGATTGCGCGCGAATCAGGCCGCTGAGGCACTCGTAGCAGGCCTGGGGCGGGAGGTGGCGGATGTTGTTCTGGAAGGGGTACGGGACCCAGCGTCCCATCATGCGGACCCAGCTCTCGCGGTCGTTGAGCGTGTAGTCGTTGCCCATGAGGGTGTCGAAGCACTTGTCGTAGTAGTCGTAGTGGCTGAACATGACGTGCCCGCCGATGTCCCAGGTGAAGCCGACGGGGTCGACGAAGCTGTGCGACAGGCCGCCCAGATAGGGGTGGCGGTCGTACATGTGGAAGTTGGTGTAGCCGAGTTCCTTGAGGCGATAGGCGGCACCGAGACCGGTGGGGCCGGCGCCGATGATGACGATGCGGGGTGGGGCGGCGGGGTGCGTGTTGTGTGTCGTCGGCATTCGGGTGGATCATTGGCAGGGCGGGGCGAAGAGGCCAAAACGCCACAGAAATGTGGCAAGTGGCGGCGACGCGGTGAATCGTGAAGTTCGGGAGCGCGAGTTTGCTCGACGCCGAACGGGGCATCCCCGATGTTGGGGCACCTCTTGGGGGTGCCTCATGACGAATGGAAGCGACGGCGGGTTGTCGAGGGAGCGGGTGGCGCGGATGGAGCGGCTGTGCGCCGCGGCGGAGCGGGTCGGCGCGATCGCGATCGCGCCGTCGAGGCTCTGGTGCGAGCGGGTATGCACGGCGGTCGCGACGGGGCTGAGCGTCGACGGCGGGAGCGCGGCGGCGCTGGCGATCACCGGGAGGATCGACCTCGCGGGGCGTGTTGAAGCGAGCGAACTCGGGGGCGTCTGGGTCGATGCGGGCGCGGGAGCGAGCTCGCGTGCTCACGCCCGCGAAAGGGCGAACGCGAGCGCGGCGCTGGCGTGCGAGCTTCGCGGTCAATTGAGCGGCGTGCGTTCGCTGGGCGTCCGCGTGGATGGGAGATGGCCGATGGTCGTGGCGCTGGACTCCCCCATCGCGTGCAGCGCATCGCTGGCGAGGCTGGGGACGGGATGGGAGATGGGAGCGACGCCGGGATCATCCGAGGGAGCGAGCGAACGCCGCGGCGCGCGGGTGGGCGCGATCACAACCGGGCGCGCGGCGCTGGCGTTGTGGGACGTCGGGCAGAGGCAGATCGCGATCGTGCTGCGCGGCGGAGAGCCGGGCGAGGCGGCGGAGATGCTGTGGGTGTTGATGCCGACCATCGCGCGCCGGGCGGCGATGGCGCTGGGGGCGAACATGCTGCCTCGGCGGCAGTGGCTGAGCCCGTTGGAAGAGCGGGTGATGGAGATGCTGGCGAGCGGATACGACGTGCCGCGCATCGCGGATATCTTGTCGCGGAGCCGGCACACGATCCACGATCATGTGAAATCGCTGCACAGCAAAATGGGGATCAATTCACGCGCGGAACTGGTGGCGCGGGCGCTGGGTCGATTGCCTGCGATTCGAGAGGCGGATGACACGCCGCCACCCCGGCCGGATCCTGAAACGGAAGTTCAGGGCACTTCGGCGTCAGCGGAGCCGTTGGTTGATTGAGCCGCCGCGGGAGCAGGCTCACTTGGAGCGACCGCATCCGACGCGGCTTCCACAGGCGCGGACTGAGGTACGCCTGGTTCCGCCAGTCGTTGGGCGATTTGCCCGGCAAGGCGGGCGGCAAGGGCGCGGTCCTCCTCGACGGCGACGTCGTAGGCGGGCCACATGCCGCGCTGCGCCAGCGCGGGGTCCTGGGTGAGCGAGGCTGATTTCACGCCCTTGGCGGGGACGCGGATGCCGGGGCGATAGCGACGGTCGACGACGACCGTGACACGCCCGAGCGTGGGTTCGCTGCTTCCGGGCTCACGCTCGAAGACGATGCGGATGGTGCGTCGCTGGTCGGCGGCCAGGTCTTCCCATTCCTGCTTGAGCGAGGACTGATCGCTGTCCCAGGGCGTGGCGAGTCCCGCGGAGTCCTTGGGGAACGAGCTGATGACGCCGGCCTCGGCGTCAACGCGATCGATCGAGTAGAACTGGTCGCGCAGGGTTTCGCGCGCGGTGTCGAAGGCGCGGGTGTATTGACCCGGGGCGACGTCGAAGGTGGTCGGGCCTTCGGACGACGCGCAGCCGGCGAGGTGCAGGGCGGCGAGGAGCACGGGCGCCAGGAACAGGGCCGCGCGTTGGAGCAGGGTGCGGAGCGGGTTCATCGGTGTCAGTGTATCGAGCGGGTGGCGTTTGTGCCGCCCGGACGCTTGGCTGGGGCTGCTCCAGCCGCTTCGCACCGGTCTGGAGACCGGTGCCACCAAGAGGCGGGGGTAACGGGCTTGTCAAAGGCGTTTTGAGGGAACAAGCCGCCCGATACAATCGTCGTATCGGAAGGCGGCAACGCAACCCACGACCGGAGGTTCGCGATGGCGGCACGCATGATTCTCGGGACAGCGCGCGCGACGATTCTTGGTGCGATGCTGATGGCATCGCCGACGCTGGCGCAGTCGAAGACGCCGGAGCGGCCGGTGCCGCCGTCGTTGCAGAAGCCCGCGGTGGACAAGGCCAAGTCGCCGTCGGTCAAGGCCGAGGACCCCAAGGCGATCCTGGGCAAGGCCGCGGAAGCGATGAAGAAGGCGAGCGTGCTGCGGTACCGCGCGAACACGGGCGGCGAGGGCGCGGGCAGCTTCGCCAAGACTGGCGTGTCGTTCGCCAAGGCCGAGGCGGGCGGGTGGAAGGTCAGCGTGGTGGGCGAACTCTTTGCCAAGAACCCCGACGGGTCGGCGAAGAGCCTGCGCACCATCGAGGTCGCGTTCGACGGCATCACGGCCCGCTCGATCAAGCAGAACGAGAAGATCGTCGCCGAATACGACGTGCGCAAGCCCGAGGACCTCAAGCTCTTTTTCAATAACCACGACGCGGGCGCGTCGGTCGTGTGGGAAGCGATCGAGGATGTGCCGTTCGCGTCGGCGCTTGCATCGCCGGCGCTCAAGTCAATCGGCACGGACAACGTCGAGGGCGCAACGTGCGACGTGGTGCAGTATGAGGCGACGGGGGCCGACGGCGCGACGCAGGTTGTCGAGCTTGCGATTTCGATCGACGACCACCTGCCGAGGCGGGTGTCGCGGACCTTCAAGCCACAGAAGGCGGAAGCCAAGCCCGAAGCAAAGCCGGACGCGAAGCCCGACGCGAAGCCGGAAGGGAAGCCCGGCGAAAAGCCAAGTGACAAGACGAGCGAGAGGCCACAGGACAAGCCGACCTCGCGCGTGACGACCATGACGGAAGTCGCGGCGAACGACGGCGTGCTCGGCGCGTTCGTGCTCAACACGCCCGATGGGTTCATGGTGAAGTCTGAAACGCCGCGGAAGCCCAAGCCCGAAGCGCCCAAGCGTGAGCAGGGCCCGCAGCAGCCCATGGCGGAGCGCGGGCTGCTCGCCAAGGGGACCGAGGCGCCGGCGTGGACGCTGAAGGACGGCGAGGGGAAGGACGTGAAACTGTCGGACTACAAGGGCAAGGTGGTGGTGCTGGACTTCTGGGGAAGCTGGTGCCCCCCGTGCCGTGCCGCGATGCCGGGGATTCAGAAGCTGCACGAGAAGTTCAAGGACAAGGGCGTGGCGGTGGTCGGGTTGAATTACGAGCGGAACGCGGCGGCGAATCCGGCGAAGTTCATGAAGGACAACGGGTACACGTACAACCTGGTGCTGAAGGCCGACACGATCGCGGACAAGTACAAGGTGAACGGCTGGCCGACGTTCTACATCCTGGACAGGCAGGGCAAGGTGCTGTGGAGCGCGGTGGGCCACGATCCGTCGCACGAAGAGCAGATGTCGAAAGTAATCGAGGAGGCGCTGAAGTAGGCGGGGGCGAGTCGGCGCGCGGAATGACGCGCGGACTCGAACTCTTGGTGCCTCGACCCGGACCTTCCTCGCGGACTCGCTCAGGTCCGGCGTCGGGGAGAGCGGGTCTGGGCGTGACGCAGCTCACGCCGCAACGGTTTGCGCGCCCTTGTCGCTGGTCTCGGGCGGCATGACCAGCGCCATCGATTCGACCTCGACGTTGGGCGTCACCTCGTTGTAGCCCAGCACCGCCACGGTCGGCACATAAGGCTCGACGATCTGGCGCACCACCGCGCGGACCTGGGGCGAGGCGATGACGACGGGAAGGTGCCCGCCGGCCGTCACGAGCTGAAGGGCCTTGGCGATCTGGTCGGCGACGCGCGAGGCGATCCGCGCGGGCATGGTGACGCTGGTGCCCGCCGGGCCGCGATCGACGTAGGAGTTGATGAGGTCCTCCATGGTGGGGTCGAGGGTGACGCAGATCAGTCTCTGGCGGGCGGCGTCGGGCGTGATGTACTGGGCGCAGATGGTCCGGCGCACGCTGTTGCGCACGTACTCGGTGAGCACGTCGAGGTCCTTGGACTTGGGGGCCCAGTCGGCCAGCGTCTCGAGGATCGTTTCCAGGTCGCGGATCGGCACGCGCTCGCGCAGCAGGTTCTGCAGGAGCTTCTGCAGTTCCGCGGGCTTGACCAGCGCGGGCACGGTCTCTTCGACCAGCTTCGGCGCCTTGGTCTTGAGCTGCTCGAGCAGGTTGTTGACTTCCTCGCGGGTCAGCAGTTCGTCGGCGTGCTTCTTCACGAGCTCCGTGAGATGCGTCGCCAGCACGCTTGACGGATCGACGACGGTGTAGTTCATGGTTTCGGCGCGAGTTTTCAGCGACGGGTCGATCCACCAGGCGTCGAGGCCGAACGCCGGCTCCTTGGTGCGCTCGCCGTCGATCGGGCCGGAGGCGATGCCGGAATCCATTGCCATAAGTCGTCCGGGGCGCGTCTCGCCCTGGGCGATGGGGTTGCCGCGGATCTTGACGCGGTAGGCGTCGGGGGCGAGCTGCATGTTGTCGCGGATACGGACGGGCGGCATGACGAGCCCGATCTCGGCCGCGAGCTGGCGGCGCACGGCGGAGATCCGTTCGAGCAGATCGCCGCCCTGCGCGGTGTCAACGAGCGAGACCAGCGCGTAGCCCACTTCGAGCTCGAGCACGTCGACCTTGAGCAATGTCTCGACCGGGGGAGGCTCGGGCTTGGAAGCGGCGGCCTCGGTGGCGGCGGCTTCCGCCTGGGCCTTGGTCGTGGTCGTGCGGCGCAGTGCCCAGGCGACGAACGCCAGTCCCGCGGCGGTGGAGAGCAGCGGGATCGTGGGGAGCGGCGTAAAGGAGAGGAGAACGAGGAAGACGGCGGTGATCAGGAGGCCGCGCGGCTGGCTGACGACCTGGCCCGTGAGCTCATCGCCGAGCTGGGCCTTGGTGCCCGAGCGGGTGACGATGAGGGCGGAGGCGATGGAGATGACGAACGAGGGGATCTGAGACGAGAGGCCGTCGCCGATCGTGAGCTTGGTGAAGACGGCGGCGGTGTCGCCGGCGGGCCAGCCTCGCTCGATCATGCCCACGCCGAAGCCGCCCGCGATGTTGATGGCGGTGATGATGATGCCGGCGACGGCGTCGCCGCGGACGAACTTCGAGGCGCCGTCCATGGCGCCGAAGAAGTCGGCTTCCTGCGAGATTCGTTCGCGTCGGCGGCGGGCCTCGGCCTCGTCGATCACGCCGGCGTTGAGGTCGCTGTCGATCGCCATCTGCTTGCCGGGCATGGCGTCGAGCGTGAAGCGAGCGGCGACTTCGGAGATGCGCGTGGCGCCCTTGGTGATGACGACGAACTGGACAATGTTGAGGATCAGGAAGATGACGATGCCGACGAAGAGCGAGTCGCCGGCGACGAAGTTCCCGAAGGCCATGATGACGTGGCCCGCGATCGCCATCGCCTGCTCGGGCGTCGAGGCGTCGGCGGTGAGGATGAGTCGGGTCGACGCGACGTTGAGCACGAGTCGGAAGAGCGTGGTGGCGAGCAGGAGCGACGGGAAGACGCTGAAATCCAGCGGGTGGTCCATGTAGATCGTGGTCATCAGGATGATGATGCCCAGTGAGATGTTGAGCGCGATGAGCACGTCCATCAGCACCGGCGGGAGCGGGACCAGCAGCACGCCGAGCATGAGGATGAAGGAAACGGGAACGATCAGGCCGCGGTATTGGCGCAGGCGACGCATCCACGGCGGGAGGAGCGTGCCGACATCGACCGCGGGCGTGGAGGGCGCCGGCGCGGGCTTGGGAGCGGGCTTGCGTTGGGCGGGGGCTTTGGCCATAGGGAAAGGGAGGAGGCACTAGGCATTTGGCACTGGAAAAATGAAAAGCACGGAATCGCTACACGGCGGCGGCCTTGTTCCTTTCGTTGAGGCGATACACGTACGCGAGAATCTCGGCGACGGCCTGGAAATGCTCCTGCGGGATCTCGCGCCCGACGTCGACGCCGTAGTACAGCGCGCGCGCCAGCGGCGGACGCTCCACCATCGGCACGCCTTCGAGGCTCGCGATCTGGCGGATGCGCATCGCCATGAAGTCCACGCCCTTGGCCACGACCTTCGGCGCGTTCATGGTGTCCGCGTCGTACTTGATCGCGACCGAGAAGTGCGTGGGGTTGGTCACGATCACGTCGGCGGTGGGCACGGCCTGGTTGAGGCGTTGGAGCGCGATGTCGCGCGCCATGCGGAAGCGACGCCCCTTGATCTCCGGGTCGCCCTCCATGCTGCGCCGCTCGTCCTTCACTTCCTGCTTGGTCATACGGAGGTCCTGCAGGTGCTGCCAGCGCTGGTAGGCCCAGTCCGCGACGCCCAGCAGGAGCATGATGGCCAGGAGCCAGATCGCCAGCTCGACCGCGAGCTTGCCGCACAGGAAGAGCGCGGGCAGCATCGACAGCTCGGGGAGCGTGACGACGCGGGCGAGCGCCGCCCTGATCCACAGCCACGCGACGAGCAGAACGATCGAGAGCTTGACGGAGTTGACGATCGTCTTGACCAGGTTTCGCCGAGAGAACACCTTGCCAAGTCCGGCAATGAAGTTGAGGCGATCGAGCTTGGGTTCCAGCGGCCTGGTGGAGAAGTGCCAACCGACCTGGATCGCCTGGGCGAGGTACGCGACCAGCCCCGCGATGAGAAGGATGGGACCGAGGGCCTTGGCGCCTTCGATCGCGGCGGTGCGGGCCAGGTCCTCGATGTCGGCGACGTCGAGCAGCCCGCCGGACGGGCGCGCATCCAGTACGCGGCGCATCAGCCCCGACAGCGTCGCCACAAGGAACCCGCCGATCGAGACGATGAGCACCAGGGCCGCGGAGAGCTCCAGCGCGGCGGAAAGGTCCTGGCTCTTGGCGACCTGGCCGCGCGAGCGCGCATCGTCGAGGCGTCGCCCGGTTGGCTGCTCGGTGCGTTCGCCCATGTCCTCGGCCACGACGCGTCCTTTCAGCGAATCGCGGGCGCCACGCTCGGCGCCCACTGGGTGATGCGGGAAAGAACATCGCGAACTTCATCGCCCGCCACAGCGGAGATGACGTGCGTCGCGGCCGCGAGGATCGAGATCGCGCCCACGATCTTGAGCGTGAATCCGACGGCCATGATGTTGAGCTGGGGCATGGTCTTGCCCACCACGCCCAGCGCGACGACCAAGAGGAGCGTGATGCCCGTCACGGGCGCCGCGACGCGCATCGCCAGCTCGAAGCCCGACATGATGACGCCCAGGAGCAAGTCGAGCGGCGGCGTGATCGCGAGCATTCCGCCCGGCGGGACGCGGTGGAACGTGTCGGCGAGCGAGACGAAGAGTGTCTCCATGCCGTTGAGCGCCACGAACGCGCCGATCGCTAGATAAAACAGGAGCTGCCCGAGGATGTCGGTGTCGGCCTCGAGCTCGGGGTTGTACACGCGGGCCAGGCCGAAGCCGACCTGCTGGCCCGCCACCACGCCCGCCATCTCCATGGCCGCGAGCGGGACGGCGGCGATCAGGCCCATGACGAATCCGATCGCCAGCTCGCATACGACCATGGGGAGCAGCGAGAAGAGATCGACCTCGGGCGCTGGAGAGAAAGGAAGCGTCGGATAGAGCGAGCCCGCCATGGCGATGACCAAAAGCACCTTGAAGCGCGGCGGGATCATCGCGCTGGTCAACATCGGGGCCAGCAGGAACATCCCACCCAGCCGGAACGCGACCAGGACGAACGGGACGAGGTGCGGGAGGATGGGTTCGAGCGAGGGCATGGCTAGCCGGCGGTGAGCGTCAGCAATTCGCGGGAGTAGTCGATGAGGCGTTGGATGATCCACGGCGTGAGCACGGCCGCCACGAGGATCATCACGATGATCTTGGGCACGAACGAAAGCGTCTGGTCCTGGATCGACGTGACGGACTGAAAGATGCTGATGACCAGCCCCACCACCACGCCCGCGGCCAGGATCGGCGCGCAGATCTTCAGGGTGATGAAGAGCGCCTGGCGCACCATGTCCATCGTGACTTCGTCGTAGGGCACGCGGCGGTTCCTAGCCAAAGCTCGGGGCGAGCGGCGAGAGGAGAAGCGACGCGAGCGAGGGCGTCGGCTGGGCGAAGCTGCTCATCAGGCTGCCAACCACGAGTTGCCAGCCGTCGACGAGCACGAAGAGCAGGACCTTGAACGGGAGCGAGATCAGGACCGGCGGGAGCATCATCATGCTCATCGAGATCAGCAGGCTGCTGATCACCATGTCGATCACGAGGAAGGGCAGGTAGACACGGAAGCCCATGAGGAACGAGGTCTTCAACTCGCTCAGCATGTACGCGGGGACCAGCGAGACCATGTCCACGTCGGCGCGGGTGAGCTTCTCCGGCGCGCTGGTGTCCACGCCGCGGTAGTTGAGCACCATGTACACGGCGGACCAGTTGTTGGTCGCGTCGATCTGGGCGAACATGAAATCGCGGAGCGGCTGCTTGGCCCGGTTCCACAGGTCCTCGTGGTCGGCGATCTCGCCCTGCTGGTAGGGAACAATCGCTTCGGCGTAGACGCGCTCGGCGGTCGGCGCCATCACCAGCATCGTCATGAAGAGCGCCAGGCCCGTCACCACCTGCGGCGGTGGGATCGTCTGCGTGCCCATCGCCTGCTTGAGAAGCCCGAGCACCACGATGATCCGCATGAAGCACGTCGTCATCAGCATGATCGACGGCACGAGCGAGATGACCGTGAGCAGGATCAGGATGTTGATCGCGCTCGACACCCCGCGCGGGCGCTCCGATGTCGGCGAGGGCGACGGCGAAGTCACGGAGTCTCGGGAAGCACGGATCATGTCCGCGGCGTCACCCAGCATGTCGAACGGATTCATCGAGGAGGGATCACGCGAGGTCAAGGGCGAATTCGGGAACGCGACGGGCGAGGTCGGCTCGCCGCCGCGGAAGTCTGGCTTGGGCGGGCCGAGGCCCTGGGCCCGCGCCGGACCCGTGATGAACGCCGCGATCAATACGGCCGCGACAAGGAATCCCCGGAGCACGGAGTTGGTCACGGCAAGGATCATGACGCACGTTCCTCTTGATCACGCCATGCGTCGAGCCGCCGGCGGAGTTGTTCCGCGCCCGTCAACGGGCGAGACGCACCAGCGACTGAATAGCCACGGACCGGCGCGGGGTTGCCCGAGCCGCGACCGGGCCCGCGAGGCGCCTGCCGCTCGTTGGGCTGCGAGAGACGAGCCGGCGGGTCGTCGCCGATGTCACGCCGAGACGCCGCGCCGCTTTCACTCTTGCGTGCCAGCGGCACTGGCGTCGACATCGACGCCAGTTCCACGGTGTCGCCCGACGAAGTGCGAAAGACCTGGCGGCCCGCGGGTTCGAGTTCCTTCTCCATCGCGCGGTCGCTCGATGAGAGCAACGACTGGAAACGGTCCGCGATCGAGCTTCGCTCGTTCCGGCTTGCTTTCAGCAGGATCGACGCGACCTGATCGGGCTCGTCGATCTCGCACAGCGTCTGCATCGATGCGCCCGAACGCGACACGGATTGAGACACCAGCAGCACTCTGGCGTCGATCTTGAGCAGGACGAGCGTGATCCCGCGCGAGAGGGGGTAGCGGCCGAGCACTTCGAGCACGCCCGAGGGCGACGCGCCGCCCGCGCCGATGGCGGCGGCCAGCGTGCCGCGTGTGCGAGCGAAGCGTTTGGTCGCCCACGCCAGCCCGACGGCAATCCCCAGCACGGCCGCGAGCGCCCCACCGGTGCGCCACATCGACTTCATCATGTCCGTCGGGCTGGTCGCCTCGGCTTTGGTCGCGGGCCTGGCGGCCTCCGTCGCGTCCTTCGACACGCGCGGCGCACCCAACGCTCGCGATTCGATCTCGGGACGCGCTGTTGGAGGGGGACTGGACTCCGGCGGCTGCGCGACAATCTCGGGCTCGCTCGGCCCGACGCCGGTTGGCACGCCGAATGCGGATGCAACCGTGGACAGGAAGAGGATGCCGCTCGCGCCGACAGCAACGGAGAGAGCAAGGGCGCGGGATTGGCGGTGGTCGTGCGGCATGAGCCATCCTGGCTAAGCGGGACCGGGGTCCGCGTGCGACTCCATCGCACGCCGGCGTCATGCCGCGCAAGAAAGGGCCGGCGCTAGGCGCTGGCCTTGACGCCTCCTTCGAGCGACGCCGGATCGATGATCTCGTTGATGCGGACGCAGAAGTTGTCGTTCAGCACGAGCACCTCGCCCTTGGCGACCGGGCGATCGTTCACATAGATGTCGACGGGATCGCCGGCGAGCTTGTCGAGCTCGATGACCGAGCCGTCGCCGAGGCGCAGCACGTCCTCGACGAGCATGCGCGTTCGCCCAAGCTCGATGCGGACCTTGAGCGCCACGTTGGCGAGCAGATCGATCGCCTTGGGCGGAAGCGTCGTGCCGCTGGGCTGGAACTTCGGGAGTTCCAATGGAGTACCGGCCGAGATCGGCGCGGGAGCCGGCTCTTCGTCGGACTCGACCGGAGTCGGCGGCACACCCGCAGCGGCCGCGTTGGCATCGTTCGCCAACGACGCGATCGCTTCGCGCGCCGCGCGCAGGGCTGCCTCGGCGGCGGAGTCCGCGCCGCCCCCGCCGGGAGGGTCCGAGTCTCGCAGCAATCGTCTCGACCAGTCGCTCATCCTGAGCCCCTCGATCGCTCCGCCCGGCCCCGGGATCGCCCCTCGGCACGGCCTGTCCAACCTCGATGGCCCGGCCTCGCCTCCATGCGTGGACCGATAACCACCGCGCCGAGCGCTCGCGCCCGGCAACGAGGGTGCATCGGATAACTCGGCACGCCGCCGACAGTTTTCAGTGATCGATCGGTGCCGGATTAGTCAGCCTGGAAACCACGGCACTTGGGGATGAGCACCCGCTCGATGATCGGGTTGCCCTCGTGGTCGTTGCCGACGATTTTGCCCACGAACGCAGAAACCTGCCTATTGAGGGTCTCAAGCCCCGGCTCACGCAACTGGTTGTGGGTCGCCTTTCGGAAGATCATGGCCACCCCTTCCTTGACCTCGGCGCTCCGCTCCTCCAAGAGCTTGGCGATCTCCGGCTCGTGTTTCTTCTTGGCCTTCAGCACGATCGAGGCATCCCAGAGCCACACGTTGTTGGTGGACAAGTTCTGGAACTTGTCTTCGATGAGGGGGATCTCGACCTGGGCGTTGGCGAGCGCGGCCTCTCCGCCGCCTTCAACCTGGTGGGCTTCCGCATCGGCGGGCTTGTTTCCGAGCATGCTGACGAGGAAATAGACGCCCGCGCCCTCCACGATCATGATCGCGGCGATGATGATGGGCATCTTGGAGCCCTTCTTCTTCTCCTCGCCACCCCCCTCGGCGCCGGCTTCGGGCTTTTTCTCTGCTTCGGGCTTACTGCTCACGCCGTGACTCCCTTCGCGCTTCGCGTCGGATGGCCCGGCGCATGACGCACCTCTTGAATCGGCGGAATCGGCGCGGGGGGTGGGCGGACCTGCGCGGCCGATCGCCCGCGTGACACGAAGAAGCCGCACGAGCGGCGCACACCGAACGACCGGCGTGGTTCGCGGACCGTGCGAGCGGTTCGCCTAGGCAGCGGCTCGGGCTCGCGCGGGTGACGCACCCGGCGTGGGAACCAGCTCGCGCAGGCGATCGCGGATCGCGGCGGGAGGCTGGCCCTGCGCGATCAAGGCCAGGGCGGCCTCGATCAACATCAGCTCCATCAGCCGGGCCGTCTCGGCGCGGGGGAGCCGCTCAAGGAGTGGGATTCCGAGCGTGACGCCCGCAAGCCCGGCGAGCAGCGCGACGAATGTCGCCGCGGCGGACCATGCGTTGGTGGAGCTGGGTGTCGCCATGATGTGGGCGGCGGCGAGCATGAAGAATATGAGAAGCGCGATGGGCGCCAGGGCCGCGAGGACGGCGACGCGCCGACGGTGCGAGGCCCTGGCGGCGAAGCGGTTCATGTACTGATCCATCGAATCGCGCAGGCGATCGGCGTCGGCGCCGTCCGCGAGCATTCGCGTGCCCAGACGGAAGGCCGGATCGTGCTTGATCGCCTGGGGCAAGGACACGCTGGCCGCCCTTCCGCCGGCGACCTGGACGAGCACGGCGTACTCGACGAGCGCGTCGGTGAGCCGCGACGGCTTGCCGCTGGTGCTGTAGACGAGCCGCTCGATCAACTTCGGCCCTCCGAGCAGCCGCGCGAGGAAATACGCGGGCACGATCAACGCGACACCGACCAGCGCTTGCCAGGGCCACTCGGACCAGAAGGATTGAGCGAGGAAACTCAGCACGCGACGACTCCCAGCGCCCCGGACGCTGGGAGTTATCGGGGGGAAGCCCCCTTGACTTGAACGGGGTTTAGCGGGCGAGCACGAGGAGCTGCTGGAAGAGGTCGTTGGTGGTCTGGATCACGCGTGACGAGGCCGAATAACCGGTCTGGGCCACGATCAGGTTGATGAACTCCTCGGCGATGTCGACGTTGGAGAGTTCGAGCGAGCCGCCGGCGATGCGCCCCGCGCCGAGGTTGCCGGGGCTGGTGACGACGGGTGAGCCGGAGTTGGGCCCGACGCGGAAGAGGTTGGGCCCGGCGTCAACCAGGCCGCCGTCGTTGGTGAAGTTAGCGAGCGCCACGCGCCCGAGGGTGCGGGTCATGCCGTTGGAGAACGAGCCGGTGATGGTGCCGTCGGCTCCGACGCCGAACGAGGTCAGGGTGCCGATGGGCACGCCGTCGCGCGAGGTGGCGGCGACGGCGGAGGATGTGTCGGCCAGGGCGGTCACGTTGTCTTGCCCGTCGCGGAGCCGGATGGAGATCGCCAGGGGGGTGTCCGCGCCCGAGTCCGTGCGGTCGATCGCGACCGAGACGGGCTCGGTGGTCGCGAGCTGTCCGCGGGTGTCGAACTCGACGGTTCCGGTCGCCAATTGCAGGGCCACGTCGCTGTCGTCGGCGGACTCGGCGAAGTATCGCCACGTCGTGCCGGTGTTGCCGCGCGAGTCGAGCACAAAGGTCACGTCGATGTTCACGGTGTTGCCGAGCGAGTCGTACACAAAGAAGGTGGTTCGGACAGACTCGCCATCGGCGTCCGCGGTCTTGTCGGTGTAGAACGGGACCTTGTTGTAGGTGCCGTCGGCGTTGAGCAGGCGGAAGTCCGAGGGCTCGATCGAGAGATCGTTGGTGGCGCCGGCGTTTCCGACGATGGTAATCGCGCCGGTCGTGGGGTCGAGCGAGACGCCGGGGGTCTTGCCGTCGGGGTTGTCGCCGGCGTCGGTGCTGATTCCGAGCGTTTCCACGATGAAGTCGAAGAGATCCTGGACGCTCGTGGTGTCGGTGATCTCGAGCGTCTGCGTCGGCAGCTGCTTGCTCCCCTTCTCGGCCTGGCGGATCTCGAAGAGCTGGCCCACGGCAAAGAGCGGCGTGTCCGACGCGGGGAGCGCGGGGTCCTCGATGTCGACCAGGCGCGTATCGGTCTGGAGCACGTTGCCCGTGGTGAGCGGCGGGTTCGCCGTCGTGATCGCGCGGAGGTAGTTGGTCGCGTCGCCCATGAGAAGCGTGGAAGAGCCCTGGGACGGGATCGAGCCCGCGGCGTTCAGGTTGCCGCTGAGACGCACGCGAGTGGACGCCTCGGCGATCTTCATGGTGCCGATGGGCACCTTGATGGACGTGAGCTCGGTCTCGTTGACGTTGAAGTTGGTGTCGATGCCGAACCCCATGACGCGGTCGCCGCCGGAGGTGACCAGATCGCTGTCGGAGTTGGTGGCGAACGAACCGTCGCGGGTGTAGAGCTGCTCTCCGTCGTGGTCCACGACAAAGAAGCCGTCGCCCTCGATGGCCATATCGCGCGGGTTTCCGGTGGGCGAGATCGTGCCGCCGGTGAACTTGCGTTGGGTGCCGGCGACGGTAACGCCCAGGCCGATCTGGCCGGGGTTCTTGCCGCCGGAGGATTCGCCGGGCGCGGTGCCGGTCGAGAAAGTCTGGGCGTACATCGACGAGAAGAGGAGGCGGGTGGACTTGTAGCCGGTGGTGTTGACGTTGGCGATGTTGTTGCCGATGACGTCGAGGCTGCGCGCGTTGGCGTTCATCCCCGAAAGAGCGGTGAACATCGCGACGGTGGAGGCCATGGGTCGGTTCCTTGGCGCGCGGGCGCCGGGGAGGAGTCGGTGCGGTCGCCGCGCTACGCGGCCGAGGCCTTGGACAAGGCCGCCAGCAGCGAGGGATTGGTGAGCGGGAGTGACTTGGAAAGCGGGGTGGTGCTCGCGGCGCCGGCGCCGTTGGCGGCCGCGGAATCGGGCACGCGCATCACCGCGTCGACACCCGTCACGGGCACGCCGGGCTGGATGTCGACCTTGCCCGTGATGGCGCGCACCCCCACGTCGAGCAGGAGGTTCATGCCGTCGATCGTTACGAGCGCTCGGTTCGCGCCGTGGGCCTTTGCCACGTCGGCGGCGGCCGCGATCCGCTGTAACTGATCGTCGGAGAGTTGCACGCCCGCCTCCGGCGCGACGGTCACGCCCAGGCCGCTCTGAAATCCCTCGGCCTTGACGCGGTCGAGCATCGCCTGAAAGTCGAGCGTCTCCACGGCCGCCCTGGAAGAACCGGCGGAGGGAAGCGCGCCGCGTCCCGACTGGAGCGCCCGAAGGAGTTCAACACCGGTGAGCACGGCCATGAGGATCACCCCTGCGAGTTGCTGTTGTTCTCGCCCGCAAAGACGCTGATCTCGTCGACCTTTGACATGGGCACGCGCTCGCCCGAGAGCAGCGTCAGCACCGCGCCGGCGTCGGTGCGGCTCACGGCGGTGACGATCCCCGTCACGCGCAGGTTCGCGTCGGTCAGGCCGCTGATGTTCGTGCCGATAAGCCCGGCGGCCGTGGAGAACTGGTCGTCCTTGACCAGCGACTTGAGGGTGGAGGAAAGGTCGATGTCGGACTGAATCGAGCGGATCTGGGAGATCTGCTCGATGAGCGCGGACGTGTCGTTGGGCTTCAACGGGTCCTGCTTGGAGAGCTCCGAGAGCACGATCTTCATGAAGTCGTCGCTCGACATTCCCGAGAACGAGCTGACGCTCGAGCCGCCCGACTGGCTTCCGGTGAGTGCGTCGACTGTCGCCATGACATCCCCTTCGACTGGCCGAGGTTCGGCCGGTCACTCGCCCAAACGCGCGGCGCCGCGACGGCGCGGCACCTACGCCACGGCGTCCAGACGCAAGCGGCGGGCCATCCCGGATTCGGAGGGCGATTCATCCATGAAGATCACCGCCGAACCGAGCGAATCAGGGAGCAGTTCGGTATCGGAGGCTTGCGCCTGCTCGCCGTCGGCGGACGTGCCGGGCGAGCGATGCGTCCCAAACCCTTGGCCAGCGCCGCCGTCGCCCGATTGAGCGCCGGAGTGCGAGCCTGACGGCGAGCCCGTCGCGTTCGGGTCGCTCGGCTGACCACGACCATCCGGCGAATGTGCCTGATGGTTCGAGTCGCGGAGCGAATGCCCAAAGTTCGCCAAATCCGTCGGCACGACCTCGAGCCGCTCAACGACGAGACCGCGTGACTCGAGCGAGGCGCGCAGCGAAGCGAGCGACTGATTGATCGCGTCGCGCGAGGCATCGGACGACGGCTGAAACGTCGCCCAGACGCGCGCGTCCTCGATCTTGAGGTTGATCTTGATCTGCCCGAGTGTTTCGGGCGTGAGGCGGATCGTGACTCGGCCTCCCTGGTGACGCAGGAGTGTCGCCAGCCCTCGCGCGACCTGATCGGGTAGCGACGCCGAGCGAGGGGCGGCCTGATTCGCCGGCAGCTCCGCCGTGAATCGCACGCGGGAGGAACGAGCACCGAGCGCCGCCATCGGGTCCGCCTTGCCTGACGCGGCGCCGGACGCGGAGCCGGACGCGGAGCCGGACGCGGCGCCGGCTGGGGCGTCGATTTTCGCCGAGGTGGCAGCGACCTGTCCGCCCGCCCGAGCCGTCGTCGCGTTCGTCGGTGATACCACCGGTACGGTCGCGGACATCTGTGATCCTGACGTCGGGTTGCTCGCGTGCTGGTCGCCCGATCGGTTGCTCGCGGCGTTCGGGCAGGCCGAATTGCTCGACCGCGCCGCGCTTGTCGCGCGCCCAGCTTCTTGGCGCGGGTCCGCCTGGTCCGTGGCACGGGATTCATCGCGCCCACCCTGCGTTTGGGTCGTCGTGGCCTTGGCGGCACGCATATCCGGGCTCGATCGCTCTTCGACGCTGTCGGCGTCCGCCGGATCTGAAAGCGTGGGCGCGTCATTGGCCGCGCCGGAGTCGCTGGCGCGGCGCAGTTCCTGTCGCGCGTGCTGCGCGGCCGACATGGGCGTGCTCACATCCAAGACCGCCGGGTTGTGCGGGCGATCGTCGGCGGGCGACCGCGTCGCCTCGCGTGATTCGGGTTCCGTCAGTTTCCGCTTGGCCTCGCTGCGGCCCGTCGGCGCAGTCGCGTTCGACGCCGTCGGAATCCCGTTCAGGGTTGGCGTGCTCGCGGGCGCAAACGTCGCCGCCACCGACGCCAAAGCCTGCGCGAAGAGCGCATCAATCGACGCTGGGCGTGACGACACACGGGCGTCGGACGCGCGGGGCTCAACAAGGCGGGATGCGGTCGAATCGGGCTGAACCCGGTTGTTCACTTGGGCGGCGCTCCGGGCGCGGGAGTACTTGGTTTGGCCTTCTGGCCCCGCGTCCGCAGTCCTTCGAGCAATTCCGCTGCCAACTTCGGGTCTTCCTTGATGAACTCGTTGATGACCTTGCCGCGAACACCCTCGTCCATCTGGTCGAGGTAGCGCAGCGCCTGGGCCCGCCCGTCGGCGCCCTCGTCGATGAGCTGCTTGAGCGTCGTCTTGGCCTGCGCGGGCTTGAGCGACTCGAGCGTGCTCAAAACCTTGCGCTGCTGCGCGTTGCCCTCGGTGTCGGCGATCGCCTTCTGGGCGGCCTCGAGGCTCTTCTTCTCGTCCGTCAGCGATTTCTGCTTGGACTCGATGGTCGCGATCTGCTCCGCCAGCGCCTTCTGGAGGAGCGATGCCTCCGAGCGCAGGCGTGCCGCACGCTGACGATCCAGCTCGATCTCCTCCAATCGTTCGCGGAGCTGCTGCTCGCTTGACGTCGGCTGACGCTTCAGCTTGGCGTCCTCGGCCTGCTTCTTGGCATCGTCCTTGGCCTTGACTTCCTCGGCCGCCGCCTTCGCCTTGGTCACCGGCACCGGTTCGGCCAGGATCTGCTTGACCGCCAGCACACGCTCCTTGTCCAGGCGCTGCGTCGCGCCCAGCCACGCCACCAGCCCGCCGATCGCCAGCAGGTTCGCCAGCGCCAGCACGGCGATCAATGTCCACAGTGACTTCATGCGTCACCCCCGTCGCCGGACTCGCCCTTCCGGGCCGCACGCATCACCGAGAGTTCGTCGAGCATGCGTCCCTCGATGGAGGCCTGCTCGGCCTTCCATTCCTCAAATCGGCGCTCCTTCAGCAACTCCACGCTTTTTCGCTTCGTCGCGGCGTCGAGCAACTGCAATCGCGCCGCGTCGAGGCGCGAGTGAACGCCCGCCAGCTGCAGCACGGCGCGCTGCGTCCTGGCGACTGCGTCGAGCGACGCGCCGGCCTGCAACCGCACGGATCGCAGATCGACCCTCGCGCCGTCTCGGGCCGCCAGCAACTGCTCGCGCAGGTCTTCCTTCTCACGCACGATCTGGCGCTGCATTCCGCGGATCGTGTCCTCCAGCGCCAGACGCTCTCGCTCGATCGACGCGACGGCGAGCTGGCGGGCACGCTCCACGGCACGCCGCTGCTTCAACACCGCCTCGAACTGGAATACGAACTTCGCCACGCGTCACTCCCCTGCTACTTCCGACCTCGCCCCACCTTGGCCAGCATGTCCATCGCCTGCTGCGCCAGCTTCAGCAGACGCATCCGCGCCGCGGCGAAGTCAGTCGCGTCCTCGCGCGACTGACGCAGGAGATCGATGATCTGCGGCTGCAGCTCGATCGCCACGTCGGTCTCCGGGCTGCTCCCCTTGGCGTACGCGCCGATCTGCACGAGGTCCTCGACCTCTTTGTACATCGCCATGAGCCGCAGCACCTGCCGCCGCGCCGCCAGGTGCTCCTTGTCCGCCACCAGGTCCTGCACGCGGCTGATCGAATCGAGCACGTCGATCGCGGGATAGTGCGCCTTCTGAGCCAGCCGGCGCGAGAGCACCAAGTGCCCGTCGAGAATGCCTCGGGCGGCGTCGGAGACCGGCTCGGTCATTTCGTCGCCCTCGACAAGGATCGTATAGAGACCCGTGATCGTGCCGGCCCGCGTGCCCGGGGCCGCGTCGACCGAGCCGGCGCGCTCCAGCATCAGCGCCATCTGCGAGAACACGCTGGGTGTGTACCCCTTGGTGGTGGGCGGCTCGCCCACGGACAGCCCGACCTGGCGCTGCGCGTGCGCGAATCGCGTCACCGAGTCCATCATCAAGAGGACGTTCCGCCCGAGGTCCCGAAAGAACTCCGCCACGGCGCAGGCGTAGCGGGCCGCCCGCAGACGCATCACAGGCGATTCATCGCCCGTCGCGACGACCACCACGGAGCGTGCGACGCCCGCCGGCCCGAGCGAGTGCTCGACGAATTCTCGCACCTCGCGCCCGCGCTCGCCGATGAGCGCAATCACGTTCACGTCCGCGTCCGATCGCCGCGCGATCGTTCCGAGCAGTGTCGACTTTCCCACCCCCGGGCCGGCGAAGATGCCCATGCGCTGCCCGCGCCCCACGGTTGTCATGAGATCGATCGCACGCACGCCCGTGTGCAGGGGATCGCGGATGATCGCGCGCCGCAGCGCGGTGATCGGCTCGGGATTCAGGGGAACGGGCGTCGCGCCCACGATCTCACGCCCGTCGTCGATCGGCCTACCCATCGCGTTCACGCACCGCCCGAGCAGCGCCTCGCTCGCGGGCACCGTCGGCGCCGCCTGAAGCGCCACCGCCGGATCGCCCGCACGCAGTCCCGCGGCCTGGCCCAGCAGCATCACGATCGTGTGCTCGCGCGTGAAGCCCACCACCTCGCCCAGCGCCGCCTCGCGCGTCGCGTCGTGCCGCCCGAGCTTCACCAGCGTGCCCACGGGCGTGGGAAGGTCCTCGACCAGCACCGACAGGCCGCGCAGCGTCGCCACACGCCCCGAGAGCTTGATGGGCTGGGCGGCGTGAACCGTCTGGAACGCGGCGGCGAGCGAGGTCATGCGCCCTCCGCGGGTTCTGGCGCGGGAAGCAGCACGTCGCGGATGCGATCGATCTGCGTCGAGAGCGTGGCGTCGATCTCGCCGCCCACGGGCGTGCGGAGCACGCACCCGCCGCGAGCGACCGAGGCATCGGGGATGAGCTCGATGTCGTACGAAGCGCCGAGCGACGAGAGAATGCCGGGGATCGCGGCCTTGATCAGCTCCTGATCCTCTGGGTTCACGAGCAGCTTCACCGACGCGCGGGCCGCCAGCAGCGCCAGCGCCGCCTGCGCCTGCGACGCGGCGATCGACGGATCAAGGTCGAACGCCCGCTTCGTGAGGCGCTCCGCGATCGTGAGCGACAACCGCACCACGTCGTTGTGCGCGTCGGACCAGAGCTGGCGACGTTCGGCCTGGAACGATTCCAGCGCCCGCGCCCAGGACTTATTCAGCGCGTCGAGCCGCGCCTGGTATTCCTTCATCGCCGCGGTGCGTCCCTCGGCGTGCCCCTTCTCAAGCCCCTCGCGTTTGCCCTCTTCAAAGCCCTTGGCGCGCCCCACGGCGGCGGCGTCGGCGATCAGCCGCTCGCGCTCCTTGCCCGCCTGATCGACGATCGACTGCGCCTGCGCCTTGGCCTTCTTCCGCGCCTCCTCGGCGCTGGCGGCCAGGTCGCCGAAATCCAGCACGATCGCGTCGCGCAGGTGCGGGGCGGACTCGGCCTGTTTGATGAGCGCCATGGGCCGCGATCCCCCGCGTTACACGATCAGGTCGGAGTCCCCGCCGCGCCCCTGGATCACCACGTCGCCCGCTTCTTCGAGGCGACGCACGATGTCGACGATGCGCTGCTGCGCCGCCTCGACGTCGCTGACGCGCACCGGGCCCATGAACTGCATGTCTTCCTTGATGAGCGCCGCGGCACGCTCGGACATGTTCGCAAAGATCTTCGCCTGCAGCTCGGGCGACGCGGTCTTGAGGGCCAGCGTTAGCTCGTCGTTGTCCACTTCCTTGAGCACCGACTGGATGCCCTTGTCGTTCACCAGCATGATGTCCTCGAACACGAACATCAGGCGCCGGATCTGCTCGACCAGGTCCGGGTCGTCGGCCTCGAGGCCCTCCAGGATCGCCTTCTCCGTCGCGCGATCGGCGAGGTTCAGGATCTCAGACACCGTCGGCACGCCCCCCGCCTTCTCCATGCTCTGCACCAGCATGTTCGCCAGGCGGCTTTCCAGGCCCTTCTCAACCTCGCGGATCACCTCGGGATTCGTCTGCTCCATGTTGGCGATGCGCTTGATGACCTCGATCTGCTTCTGCATGGGCAGGCCGCCCATGATCTCCGCGGCCTTGTGATAGGGCAGGTGGCACACGATCAGCGCGATCGTCTGCGGGTGCTCGTCCTGGATGAACGTCAGCAGGTTCTCCGACTCGGCCCGCTGCAGGAACGCGAAAGGTGTCTTTTGCACCTGCGTCTGGATCTGCTGGAGCACGCGCTCCGCGGTCTTGGCCTCCATCGACTGCGTCAGGATCTGCTTCGCGAACTCGAGGTTGCCCTCGTTGGCGTATTGCGACGCGATCATCGTGTGATAGAACTCGGCGATGACCGAGTTGAGCAGGTCGGGAGGCACGCGCCCCAGGCCCGCCAGCTCGCGCGTCACCTCCTGCACGGTCTCCTGGTCGAGCTGCTTGAGCACGGTCGCGGCGTTGTCGGGCCCGAGTGACAGCAAGAGGATCGCCGCCTTGGTGATCCCCTCGAGCTGCGAGGCGTCGGACGGGAGTTTTTCACCGGGCTTGCGGGGCACGCGGAATCCTCAGTTCAGTTCTCGACCGTCACCCAACGCTTGATCATGCTCGCGGCGCTGTCGGGGTTCGACTTTGCCAGGTCCTTCACCTGATCCAGCATCTTCTGGGCCGCCACCTCGGACTCATCCAGCTCGATGCCCGCCAGCGGCGAATCGCCCTCTTCCGCCTCGCCGATCAGGTCGCTGCGCGACTCCAGCGTGGGAGGCAGACCGACGATCTCTTCGGCCGTCGGAAGCTCGATCTTCTTGGCGGTGCGGCGCGTCATCATGAACATCAGCCCGAGCGCGACCGCCGCGAGCAGGCCCAGAACCGCCTTCTCAAACAGCCCGCCACCCATCGCCAGGAACCCGCCGCCGGTGCCCATGAGACCTCCGCCCCCCCCGCCTGTCATCGGCGTGATATCGAGCGGGATCAAGCTGATCGCGATCTGGCCCTTGAGAAGTTCCGCGATCTGGCCCGCATCCGCGCCCTTTGCGACATCAACGCTCATGGCCCGCACATGGGGCAGGATGCTTTCTTCCAACTTTGGTTTTACGTCCTTGTCGAACTTCGACTGGACCTCCTGCTCGCTGGGCTCCGGCGTCGGCTGGGCCGCCGCGCCCCCCGCGCCCTGGGCCGCCCCGGCTTTGGCGGCTTCCTTCTTGATCAGGTCAACCACGTACGCGCTCGGGACTCCCACCGACACCGCGACCATCGTCGGATTGCCCTTGGGATTCACGATGTGCTCGGTCGTTGAGCCCACGCGATTGTCCATCTCGCGGTTCTCTTCGGTCTGCTCGGATTTATTCCCCGAGCCGCCCGCGCCCTTGTTGATGTCCGCCGCCTGGTTCGATCTCACGCCCGGCTCGGCGCCCCCTTGGGCGGCCTGCGCCGAGGTCGTCGTCAACTCCTTGCTCGTCTTGATGAGCGACGTGGTCCCCGCCCCCTTCTCGAGATACTTGGTAACCGTGGAGTTGCTCCGCGTCACATCCACCTGGGCGGTCACCGCGACGATCCGTCCGGGGATGTAGCCGAGCAGGTCCATCAACTTCGCCTGGAGCGACCCTTCCATCTTGGTCGCGTGGTCCATGTAGGTGCTGCTCGAGACGTCCTCCTCCGACGATGCCTTGCGCTGTCGCCCGCTGCTCCCGTCGATCACGCGCACGTTTTCGACCAGCAGCCCCGCGCGGGCCCCCGCGATCAGCTGCGCGACCGCGTCAACCGTGCCTTGGTCGACGGGCTGCCCGCTCTTGGAAAACACCGTCGCCGACGCCGTGGGCTTGATCATGGTCCGCCCGAAGCCCGCCGAATCCGGCGCGTCGATGATGACGGTGGCGGACTTGATGCCGCGGAAGTTGGAGATGACGCCCGCCAGTTCATTCTGGAGGGCGATGGCGTAAAGCCGATCGTTCTGCTGGCGAGAGAACTGCCAGCTCTGCTTCTCGATGATGTTGCGGAACATGAGGGCCGCGTCGGCCGGCATCGCCCCGGACTGCGCCAGCACCGCCTGGGCCCGCTGGCGATCCTCGGCGGGCACCGTGAGCTTGTCCGTGAGCTGGGCGTCGATCCCCGCGCCGGTCAGCACGATCTGGGCCGCCTGCTGCTCGGCCAGGGTCGAGCCCGGCAGCACCTCGGCCCACGACGCCCGCCCGGCGTATTGGGCGACCAGGAACAACGCCATCCCGGCGATCACCGCCAGGCTGCCGATCAGCAGCTTCTGCGTCGTGTCCAGTCTGCCCAAGGCCCTGGCGATCGTCGCCAGCGCCTTGCGGAGCCTTTCCATGCCCGGCCTCCATGCCGATGCGCGCGGTCCCCGCGCGGCGGATGGGCGACCACTCGCGGACACCCGCAACTACTCCATTCGGATCGCCGGGGCGATCTTCTTGAATGTCGGTGGAATGCGCCAACGCGCGGAGCTTGCGCCCGCCCCGCGCCAACCTTGCGCCATGCGGTTCCGCGGCGCTAGACCCGCGTCTGCTTGACCTCTTCGTACGCCTCCATGACCTTGTTGCGCAGGGCCTGGAGCATCTGGAACGCGGTGTCCGCCTTCTGGGTCGCCAGAATCACGCCCTCGAGGTCCGATCGCTTGCCGGTCTGTAGGTCTTCCATCGCCTTGGTGGCGTCCTGCTGGAGGTTGTTGACCTCCTTGAGATTGTCGAGCAGCACGTCCTTGAAGGACGAACCGTCCTGCTGGCCTGATTGGGGCGACAGGCTCCGGGGCTGGATGCTCCGGGCGGCCGCTGACTGATTGATGAACCCAAGGGGGTCCGCCATGGTTCTGCTCCGCCGGGAAACGCCCGGCCTCACTCACGATCCTGCGCCGAGAACACCGGAGTCTACGCGAGAAGACGCAGGGCCTGCGCGATCATCGCCTTGGAGGCCTCCGCCGCCGCGATGTTGGCCTCATAGGCACGCGACGCCTCCATCGCGTTGATCTGTTCGGTCACGATATCGATGTCCGGGTCGGGCACATAGCCGGCCTTGGGCCCGGACTTGTAGGCATAGGGGCTCGACGGGTCCCAGTGATAGCTCAACGGGCCCTGGTTGATCGAAATGTCCGACATGTGGACACCGAGCTTTCGACCTTCCTCGGTCGCCGCGCCGGGATCACCCACGGCGAACATCGCCTCGCGCCGGCGGTAGGGGTTGACCTGCCCATTCTCGTCGAGCATCACGTTCCGGTTGGCGATGTTCGAGGCGATCACCGCCATGCGGTTCCGCTGGGCGATCAGGCCGCTGGTCGAGATGTCAAGCGAGCCGTACACGATCGGTCCTTACGCGAATGGGATGCCAGAAGGAGGCACTGGGCACTGGGGACTAGGCACTAGGAAAGGCCAAGAACTTTCTACACCCGCTGCGAGATGGCGCTCTTGAGCAGGGCAAAGCGGCTGCGAAGCAAGTCCGATGCGGCCCGGTACGCCGCCACGGTCTCGGCCTGGTCGGCCATCAGCCGCTCCACGTCCCGGTTGTTCCGATCGTGAAACAGCACGTTGCCCGAGGGTGTCTTTGGGGTAAATCGGAGCGTCCCGCCGGCGATCATCTCGATCTCGCTGGTCTTCCTGAGGTCCAGCCGCCCCTGCTCGCCCCCGGTCGCCTCTCGCCGGCGATCGATCGCGTCCGCCAGCGTGGCCCGGAAATCCTTGATCGAGAGATCGACCGGGCGGAAGTCGGGCGTGCTGATGTTGGCGATGTTGTGGGCCAGCAGCCGCTGGCGCTGGGCCGCGAACTGCACTCCCGCTTCGAGCGCCGGCATCGCGCCGGAATTAAGGATGTCGCCGATGAACATGTGGGCCTCCTGCCTCGCCTGTTCACAAAGCCCGTGCCGGACGCCCTGTCCCTGGGGCGGATACCTGTCCCGCGAACCCCTGCGAGCTCAAACCCCTCGCTGGCGCTCGCGCATCCATCCCACCGTTACAGAGTTGGCGGGACGAGGTTGAGTTCCTTCCACTTCTTGATCTTGAGCCCGAGCGTGCGCACGCCGATGCCGAGGGCGGCCGCGGTCTTCTGGCGGTGCCCGTCGAAGCGGCCCAACGCCCGAAGGATCGCGTCGCGTTCGATCTCTTCCAGCGTGCGCCCATCGATGTCGGGCGTGGTGGCGAACGTTCCAGTCTTGGGCTCGACCAGCGGGCCGGCGGCGGCCACCGCGGTCGTGGGTGTTTCGCGCAGCCACGGCGCGATCATCGCCAGCGGGATCGATGTGGCCTTGGGCGAGGTGAGCACCACCGCCCGTTCGCATATGTTCTGAAGCTCGCGGACGTTGCCGGGCCAGCGGTACGCCGAAAGCGCGTCCAACGCCGGGCCCTCGAACGAGAGCACGGGACGCCCCTCTCGCTTGCAGATCAGCAGCACGAAGTGCGACGCCAGCGCTGGCACGTCGGTCGCCCGCTCGCGCAGCGACGGGATCGAGACCGGCAGCACGTTCAGCCGGTAGTACAGGTCCTGGCGGAACTCGCCCATCGCGACCGACCTGGGCAGATCGCGATTGCTGGTCGCGATCACGCGGACGTCCGAGCCGATCGTCACGCTCGAGCCGACCCGCTCGAACGCCCGCTCCTGCAGCACGCGCAGGAGCTTGGCCTGGACCCGCGGCGAGATCTCGCTGACCTCGTCGAGCAGCAGCGTCCCGCCGTCGGCAAGCTCGAAGCGCCCCTTGCGGAGCTTCTCGGCGCCGGTAAAGGCGCCGCGCTCGTGCCCGAAGAGCTCGGATTCCAGCAGCGATTCGGACAACGCGGCGCAGTTGACGCCCAGGAACGGCGCGCCCGCTCGAGGGCTGGACTCGTGGATCGCGCGGGCCACGACCTCCTTGCCCACGCCGGATTCGCCCGTGATAAGCACCGTGCCGTGCGAGGCCGCGATCGAGGCGACCTGCTCTTTGAGGCGGGTCATGGCGTCGCTCGATCCGACCAGTCGCTCCACGCCGCGGGGGCTCTGGGCCGGGCCCTGCCCTCGTTCGCCCGATTCGGCCCGGAGGATCGCGTTCTCCCTGGCGAGCCTGGCGGCCTCACAGGCGCGCTTGATCGTGATGATCAGCTCATCGCCCTCGAAGGGCTTCGTGAGGTAGTCGAACGCGCCGGCTTTGATGACGCGGACCGCGGATTCAATGCTCCCGAACGCGGTCATGATGATGACGGGGAGTTCCTGGTCGATCTGCTGGACCTTCTCGACGAGTTCAAGGCCTGTCATGCCCGGCATCTTGAAGTCGGAGACCACGCAGTCCGGGCGTTTCCGGGCGATGAGGTCGAGTGCCGCGGGGGCATCGGGCGCGGTGACCACGCTCATGCCCGCACGCTGGAGCGTGGAGGCGACGCTGTCCCGCATCATTTCCTTGTCGTCAACGACCAGGATGGTTCTGATCGTGCGAGCTCCCCTGCCTTGGCGGGCACGACCACGACCGACGCGCGTTCGCTGTGCCGGGCCGCGCCGTCCGGGCGTGGCGGGGCACATGGCACCATCAGAACAAAAATCGCGCCGCTCGTCGAGTCGGAATCTTGCCGGTTTTCCACAACAATTCGTCCTTCGTGCGCGTCGATGATGCGATGAACGATCGCAAGACCGAGGCCAGTCCCCGCCGAGCGGGTGGTAAAAAACGGGTTAAACATCCGTGCCCGCACGTCTTGCGGCACGCCGGGCCCGGTGTCCGAGACCCGGATCGACACCATCCGGCGACGCCGGGATTTCCCCGCCGCCACCATCCGTCGCTCACATGAAATATTGAGAAGGTGCCCGGAAGAGGGGGGCTTACATTCCGCCATCGCCTCGAACGCATTGCGGATCACGTTCACCAGGGCCTGAATGAAGAGTGACGAGTCCACAAAGAGCTCGACGTCCGGGACCTCGACGTGGACCGGGATCACGCTCGCGCCCGGCACGCCGTCGTGGCGGCAGCACTCCAGCGCTCGCTCCACGATCGCCGAGGCCTCGACCGGTTCGCGTCGGATCCGGAACTCCCGTGAAAACGTCAGCACATCCCCCACGATGCCGTCGAGGTGCTTGGCGGCCGCCGCGATCTTCCCCACCGTCGCCCTCTCGCCGGGTCGATCGCTCAGGTCCTGATCGAGCAGGCGGGCGTAGAGGCGGATCGAGCCAAGAGGGTTCCGCACCTCGTGGGCGATGCCCGCGGCCCTTTCTCCCAGGGCGGAAAGCCGCCGCGCCCGCTCCAATTGCTCGCTCGCGCTCTTCAGTTCACCGGTCAGCCGGACCACCTCGCTTCGGAGCTGGTCGTGCGTCGCCTCCAGACGCGCGGTCACCTGGCTGAACGCCGCCATCAGCTCGGCCAGCTCACCGGGCGTGATCGCCTTGCTCTCCGCACCACGAGATTGGTTGGGGATTTCGAGCATGGTCAGATTTCGTGGTCCTGGAAGCGTGCGCCGGGCGCGCTGGGCTTGGCCTCGTAGGCGCGATTGGCGGATTGGCCGCGGGTGATCGCGGCCAGGTCGCCCGCGAGCCGCTCACGCTGACGCTTGAGTTCTTCGAGGTATCGCGTGTCGGCGGAAGTCACCCTGGCCGCGAGCAGCGTGGTCGCGTCGAATCGCTCGGCGACGGCCCGGCGTTGCACGTCGTCGGAATCGGCGCGCTGGGCCCACTCACGCCGCAGCGTCACGACCTCGGGCTCGAGCGCTGTCAATTCATCGATCAATTCCTGTCGCGACGAGAGCACCTGGATGAGCGATTCGGGGTCCTCGCCCTCGACCGCCTCCTGCTGACGCGGCGACATCTCCGCGAGCTGGTCGAGCAGCTCGCGCTGGCGATCGAGCACGCGGCACAAGCGCGCGTACAGGCCCTGCGTCGTGGGATCGATCGTTCGCGGCCTGGAATTGGTGCTGGGTTCCCTGGTCATCCTGACCTCACCGCCGGCTCCGCCGACGCATCGGTTTATTCCTACGGGCCTTCCTCGCCGCCGGCGCTCGCCTGACGGTTCAGGGTCGCGGTGGCGTCGAGCCAACGCTCCCAGTCGCGCCGCGCGATCGGGAGCGAGGGGTCATCCCACACGGTTTCCGGGAGCGATTCATAGAACGCGCGAGCGCGGGCGTTGGCCGTCGTCGCCCGCGCGACATCGCCCTGTTTCAGGTAGACGTGAACGACCTGGATCATCGCGACCATCGACGCGGGCTCGCCCTTGTAGCGGTCCTTGGCGGCCTCGTAGTGAACCACCGCCTGATCGAACATCTTGGGATCGTACTGACCAAGGTCAAAGGCGCAGTCTCCCATGTAGAAGTACGAGTTGCGCAGGCAGAGCTCCTCCAGGGCCGACCGCTTGGCGATGGGCTTCTCTTCCAGGGTCGTGCGCACCTGGCCGAACAGGTCGAGCGCCCGGGTCAGGCGATCGCGCCGGGCGGCCTGGAGTTCCCGTGCCTCGGCGCCGGAGTTGGCCCGTTGGCGCAGGTCCTCGTCGATCGCCAGGGCGGAGTTCCGCAGCGAATCCGCCAGCTTGTACCGCGCCACCGCCAGGCGCGGCGAATCGGAGAATCGCTGCGTGAACTCGGTCAGCCGCTGGATCGCCGCGGCGTGATTGCCCGCGTCGTGGTAGTGGCTGCCGAGCAGGAGGAGCGCCTCGCGGAAGCGCGTGGTGCCCTGGCCGCCGACCTTGCCGTCCACAACGTTGTTCAACAACTGCTCGGCCGTGGCGTCGTTGGCCGGGTCGTTGTCCATGAGCAGCGTTTCGGCCAGTGGCACAAAGCTGGCGTCGCTCCACGGGCCGCTGCGCGCCTCGCCGCTGGCGCTGCCGGAGTCGATGAGTTCGCGATACAAGGCGCCGGCCTGCTCCAGTTCGCCGCGCGACTGGTGGGCGCGGGCGAGGCGGAACTTGGCCTCGGGCTGGCGCGGGTCCGACGGGAAACCGTCGACGAACTCCCGGAATGCCGAAATCGCGCTCTCTCGATCACCCGCCAGGTCATACGCCACACCCGACGACCACAGGCTTTTGGCATAGTCCTCGTTGGAACTGAGCACCACGCGGGCGGCGTGGTCCCGATACGCCGCGCCCGCGTCCATCAGGTTCCGCTGTACGTCGGCGAGCACCGCGGAATCGTCGATCAGCGTGCGCACGCCGTCCGCGTCCTCGGGCGGGAGCTTCTCCTGCCCCAGCGCCATCGAAGCGTCGCCGATCGCGCGCAGCACGTCGGGCGGCGTGTCGTCGCCCTTGTACATCGACTCCGCCAGACGCACGTAGTGCAACGCGTCTTCCATCTCGCCCGCGGCGTTCCGCTCGTTGAACCGGCCCAGGAGCGAGCCGGTCACGCCCTCCCGCGTCACCTCGCGCGTCGACTTCCCTTCGTTCAGTTCCGAGACCAGTTCGGTGTACGCCTCGATCGCTTCCTTGGTGTTGCCCAGCGCCGCCTCGGATTCGGCCAGCCCCCGGCGCGCGTCGAGCACCGCCCCCGACCCGCCGTATCGACTGATCACCTCGGCGTAGCGATCGCGGGCTCTCTCGTGGGACGCCTCGTCACCGCCCATCGCCTCCTCAACCCGCGCCTGCATCACCAGCACCCGCGCGTAGTCATTTGACGATGGATTCATCAACTCCGCGGCCCGTTCGGCCTGCTTGGCGGCGTCCGCCGTCGCGCCCGTCGCCAGGTACGCCTCGCCCAGCAGCATGTACAACTCGCCAAGGCCCTCGCTGCTGGTCACGCCCAGTCGCGGGAGCGATCGCAGCAGCCGCGTGATCGCCTCGCCAGGCTTGTCGTGATCGATGAAGAGCTCGGCCTGGCGCGCCGTCGCCCACAAGCGATCCTCGCGCGGAATCTCGGGCTCGCTCAGCATCGCCGCCAGGAGCTCGGCGCTCACCGCCACCGCGCCCCGGCTTCTCAGCGACGCCTCGATGAGGCGCCGGTACAGCGAAAAACGCTGCGCGGGCTTGATCCCCTCGACCTTGCGCATCGACTCGATCGCCTCGTCGAGTTGGCCCAGCATCGCCAGCGTGTCGGCGATGTAGTACTCGTCGTTGGGCGAGAGCGCCGCGCCCAGCTTCTCCGCGTCGCGATACTCCGACACGACATTGGTGTGGTTCGCCGCCACATCCAATCCACGCCGCTGCTGCTCAAGGTACAGCGATCGCGCCACCAGCTGATGAAACTTCGCCTGCATCTCCGGCGTGACGTCGGAACGGCTCAGATGCGGGAGCACGTTGGCGTTCAGGTAGTCCAGCGTCTCGCCGAACTTGTCCTCGCCCATCATTTCCTCGGCCCGCGCGAGCGTTCCCTCGACGTCGACCTTGGGCTTCTTGGAAACGAGGTACCCGACGCCGCCCACCAGCATCACGCCCGCCAGCACCAAGAGCGGGAGTTGCCACACCTCCCGCCAGTGGCGGGCATTCGGCGCTGGCTTTTCCGTGCCCGGCTGTTCCACGACGCGGGCCCCCGACCTGGCGACGCCCAAGCGACCACAAGCTCGGCGGATCCTCCGCCGACGGACGGCCTGCGACGCTGAGTCTGGGTATCGGTCGGAATGCGCACTTTCCTTCAGCGATCGAACGCCGACCGAACAAATCAGGCATCGTCCGCCGGCTCCGGCTCGTCCGCGTCCGGGTCAAACTCCACCACCACCGCCGTGCGCGTCAACAAGTCCACCCGCGAGCGGCGGCTCGGCTCGACCAGCGCCAGCATTGACAGCGGCGGCAGCGCCCACTTCATCGCATTCCGCAGCAACACCTGCCACAGCGACGCCCGCGCCGGCTCGCCGTTCGGCGTGGTGCGTATCACCCGGCCGCCCACCATCGCCTTTCCGATGCTCCGCCCGGTCAGGAACTCAAACATCGCCCCGAGCGTCGCTCCCGCCACGATCCCGATCGCCAGCACCCACACGAGCTCGCCCGTGACAAACGTGCTGGGCGACGCCAGTTCGAGCAACGGCGTGCCGCGAAGACGCGAGGCGACCACCAGCGCGATCAATCCGTCGATCAGCGAGGCAACCATGCGCCGTCCGGGCTCCGCCAGCGCCATGCCCGGCGGGAGCGAAATCTCGGTCTCCTCGCCGCCGCGAACAACCAGCACGAGCGCGACGCCCATGGCGACAATGAGCAACAGCCCGAGCAGGCCAAGGTCGCCGGGAGTCACCGGGCCATCGGCGCGGCTCGGCGCGTCGTAGAGCACGCGCCCCGTATTGGCCGAGAGTTCGATCATCTCCACCACGCGACCGCTCATGGGGGGCTCGCCCGGGCGGCGCGGCGAGCCCTCGCCCCGCGTCCACGCCACCACCAATCGCCCCTGGCTGTCGAGCGGCGCGATCGCGGCATCGGGCTCCAGACCTTCAAGCGTGGCCAGCACGCTCGATCCCGTGGCATCGACGCCCGAGAGCACGCGCGCGCCCCGGCCCGCGGGCGCGATCGAGATCAGCCTCCCCCCCACCGTGGCAAACTCGACGGGCGCCGCCCCGGTCGGGAGCGAGCGATCGCGCGCCAGCACGCCCTCGCCCCAGGTGATCGCGGGCGCCTGCTCCTTTCCGTCGCGAAGCGTCGCGGACCAGATCCGACCCGACCCGGAATCATCCGGCGCGATGAGCGTGAACCCCTCGCGCGTCGAGACGCACCGCAACCGCACGCCCCAGCGATCGAGATCACGCGGCGTCGCGAGTTCTTGCCACTCGCCGCGATTCAGCCACAGCACGCGCACCCGCGACGCCGGCGAATCCGCCGCGAGAACCGCCACCAATCCGGCGCCCGAAGCGGCCAGTCCGACCATTCGCCCGTCGGAGGGGAGCGATCGCAAGGAGCGCAGGCCGTCGCCCGGTTCGTATGACCACAGATCGCCCACTCCGGTGTTCACCGCGCGCAGCGTCCAGACGCGACGCAGGGCCTGGCCGTGTTCGTCAAAGTCGTCGGCGGCGACGTACACATCCTCGCCGAACGCCGCCATCGCCGAAGGTTCGATCGACAGCGAGGCGGCCCGGCGCAGCGTGCCGTCGGCGGCGCCGCGCACCTTGCCGTCGGGGGGCATCGCCTGCCGTCGCGGCGGGACATGCGCGATGATCCACTCGTTCTTGGAAGGAAGCGACAGCCACGCGTGAGAAGGGGCGGAATCCGCCGCCGGCGCGCCAGCGCCGCGCGTGGTCATGGGCGGTTCGGCGCGCGCCGTCATCGCGCCCAAGGAGAGCACGCAGCAGGCCACGATCGCGAGCATTCGCGCCGGCAAGATCCAAGGGCTGTTCCGTATGCGCTGCGTCATCTGATCTTCACGCCGGCATAAGGCGTGGGCTTGGGTTCAACGTCGCCCTCCATCAGGCGGGCGTCCTTCACGCCGTAACGCTCGAGGAGAAACTTGAGGTCGAAGGCCGACGCGGAGATGCCGTCGCGCCGGTTCTCGGGATCGTGGAGCGACATCTTCGCGCGGGTCCTGCTCGCGGGCACCTCGATCTCGATCTCGGTCGCGATCGTCGCGCTGGTCTTCTCCAAGCCCTTCACCTTCACGGGCTCGTCCTCGCTCATCGTCGCCGACAGCACCAGGGCCCCGCGCCCGTCAAACGCCTCGACCTTCCGCGGCACAAGCGTCTTGGGATCAAGGAACACGCTCCGCTGACCCCAACGTCCCTGCAGCGTCAACCGGACATAGCGTCCGTCGGGCGTCCAGTTGGGCGAAGTGATCGGCTTATCAGGGAACGGCAGGAGACACAGCACGTCGATGAGATCGAGCGGATGAACGGGGAGGCCGAAGCGGGCCGCGGTCTTGGGCGTGGCCTTGGCGTGCTCGCCCACCAGCGCGACCTTGTGATCGCTGTCGGAGAGGTCGATCCACCAGAAGAGCGTGTCGTTCGAGCCGAGCTGGAAATAGGTCTCGCCGAGCTTCTTCACCGCGAGAAAGAGCTTGCGATCTCGGATGTACTGCACGTGCCCGTCGGCCTCTTCCTCGTTGGTATCGCCGTTCTTGTCGATCGTGTAGAGGCGGAGCGTGGCGCGGGCCCACAGGCGATCGAGGTCCGCGACGCGCAGCGACTGGGCCCGCGCGATGTCCTCATACGACGGCGCGGGCTTCATGGGCTTGGACACGACACCCTTGTCGCCCGGCTTCACGGGCTGATCGCCGCAGGCGGGAAGCAGAGTGGTCGCGATCGCCGCGAGAAGAAACGTGGCGAGAAACATGGCGAAGCGAGGCACGCACCACAATCGCAAGGACCTGAGGACAGGTCCGTGGCACGATGGCGAACCGCACGAGAACCACCCCGACCGCGTGCTCGCGATCACCGGCACGTCCCCCGGCGCGGAACCCCGGCGTGCCCCGGCTCGATCGCTCATGCGCCCCCTCCGGCGGGAATCTCGCCCGCGGCCTTGGGCTCCACGCCTTCCGCAACCATCGGCGTCGCCTCGATCCCCATCAGCTCGCCGATCTGCTGCATCGCGCCCGTGAGCGTGTCCTCGTCCAATCCCGGATCAACCACCTCCAGCGTCGGCATCTCCGCGCCGGGCGCGGTGGGCTTGCGCGACACCAGCATCCTCGAACCCGGGCCGCGCCCGCGAACCCCGGAGTACCGCAGCAGTTTGCGGCGAACGAGCAAGATCGCCAGCACATACCGAAACGCCAGTTTCTTGTGGTCCGTTGATTCCGAGATCTGTTCGAACAGGTCGAGCAGTTCATCGTCACTCATCACCAGCAGCTTCTTCGGCGCCGTCAGCTCGGGCATGACCGAGCGCCACGTCGCGAACACGCGACCGGGAGCCGCGGGACGCGCGCCGCCTTCCCACGCGTCGAGGGAAAAATCCTGGCGCACCATCGCGTCGCTGTCGGGCAACTCAGCCAGCACGGCGACGTACCGCTCCCCCACCGCCAGCGACCGCCCGCTGGCGGCACAAACGCCCGTGGGTCTCGAGAGCGGATACGGACCGGCGCTGGGTGTGCTCATGCTGGGCGAGTGTACGAACGCCAAACGCCCGTGGTGCTACCGGCGGCAGGACAGTTCGAAGAACCTCTGCGACGTCCCGCCGTCGCCGACGCGGAACTTCATACACCTACCGCACGTCGGACATCGGGCCGCGTAGCCGTCGCCCGCGCGGTCGCGGAAGACGCGGACGTACTGGTTGGCGCAAGAGAAGTAGACTCGCAGGTACGGGCGATCGCCATCCGCCCCCGACGAAGACGCCGCCGGACCGCCCGACCCCGCGGGCATCGCGCCACGTGGCCCGCCTTCCACGATGTCCAAGGAGAATGACTTTGGCGCCTCGCTCACGATCTCACCTCGTCGCCGGTTCGGCCACGATTACATCGGCCGAACCGCGGCACGACATGGAACGCCGGACCGAGTCGGTCAGGAAGCGGGCGTGTGCGCCGGTCCGGGCGATTCCGAGTTGCCCTTTGTGTTCGGATTATTTTTGGCATCATCACCGAATCATCGTGGAACGAACCGTCAAGCCGATATAAAGTGTTCCCTTCCGCGGCCCGGTCCGCGGTGTGCCGCACGAAGAAATGACTGGCGCCCTGACCATCCTGCCCGATCCCCCACCCCCGCCCACGCCGGTCGGCCTCATCGCCGGCGGCGGAAGATTGCCCATCTTGGTGGCGCGCGGGCTTCGTTCGGCGGGACATCCGGTCCACGCTCTCGGCCTGTCCAAGCAATACGAGCCCGAGCTTCCCACCATGTGCTCCTCGTTCCGCGAGGTCGGCGTCCTTCGCGTCGGCACTTGGGGGCGAATCCTTTCCGGCATGGGCGTCCG
This sequence comes from Phycisphaerales bacterium, assembly GCA_020853815.1. Lineage (GTDB taxonomy): Bacteria > Planctomycetota > Phycisphaerae > Phycisphaerales > UBA1924 > JABWBC01. Next base: position 87,800 of record JADYYE010000036.1, on the reverse strand, counting down.
CCACGCGATCATGGTCGGCAAGGTCGACAAGGCCAAGCTGATGCACGACCCCTTGCGGGTCCTGCGCAACATCCCCGACTGGCGCACGCTCGTCGCCTGGTACCGCCACCTTCGCCACGACAAACGCTCGCACGCGGTGCTGAGCGCGATCGCCGAAGAACTCGACCGCTGCGGCGTGGCGCTCCTCGATTCCACCGCGCCGATCCCCGACGAGCTCTCGACCGAGGGCGTGATGACGCGCCGTCAGCCGACGCCCGAGCAGCGGGCGGACATCGACTTTGCCTGGCCGCTCCTCGCCCAGACGCTGAGCCTGGACATCGGGCAGGCGGTCGCGGTTCGCGAGCGCGACGTGATCGCGGTCGAAGCGGTCGAGGGCACGGACCGAATGATCGAGCGCACCGGGCAGCTCTGCCGCTCCAAGGGCTGGACGCTCTGCAAGGGCGCGCGGGCCGGGCACGACCGTCGCTCCGATGTGCCGACGGTCGGCATCAAGACGATCGAGAACCTCGCGTCGAACGGGGGCGGGTGCCTGGCGCTCGCCGCGGGCGAGGTCATCATGCTCGACAAGGCCCGCATGCTCGACGCCGCCGACGAACTCGGCGTGTCCATCGTCGGCATCCCGGCGGCCCACCACTAGCTCGACTCGCGACAAGCCCTGTCTTTGGACGCCGGACCTGAGGCTTGGCGAAGGTCCGGGTCGGTTACCCTCAAACACGCGAATCAAGTCGAATCCGCGCGCGTTCACTCCGAGACCGTATGTCCGCGACACGAAAAGACCCCGACAACCCTTACGTCAGCCGCGGCGGGCTGAAACTCCGACACGCGCTCACGCACTTTGCGATGGAGCCGCGCGGGTTCGTCTGCGCCGATCTTGGCTGCAGCACCGGCGGGTTCACCGATTGTCTGCTCCAAGCAGGCGCCGAACGCGTCGTGTCGGTCGACACGGCCTACGGCGAGTTCGCGTGGAAGCTCCGCAACGACCCCCGCGTCACGCTGCGCGAACGCACCAACGCGCTGCACGCGACGCCGATCGAGGGCGGCGTGGACCTTGTCGTCATCGATCTTGGATGGACGCCGCAGCGCTTGGTTGTGCCCGCGGCACTCAAGTGGCTGCGCCCCCAGGGGCGCATCATCACGCTCGTCAAGCCCCACTATGAGCTGAAGGATCAGGGCCAGGAACTCCCGCGCGGCGGCGTGCTCTCGCCGGAGTTGGCCGAATCGGTGCTCGCTGGAGTGATCGAGAAAATGCCGTCATTGGGCGCTCAGGTGCTGGGCGTGGTCGAGTCGCCCATCCTGGGTGGCAAGGCGGGCAAGAGCTCGGGCGGCACGGGCAATCGCGAATGGCTGGTGGAACTGAAGAAGGCACTTGGCACTGGGCAATAGGCACTGGGAAGAGCCAAGACGGCGAGACGTCCAAACAGGCAATGGGAACCTCTGAGTATTTGGTGGCCCGCCTCTCCGAGGCGGTTTTTCAGCCCACTGGAAGCGGACCTCGCGGCTGAACTCGAATTGTTCAGAGGTTCCAATGGGGCTTCGGGAATTCGTTGGTCGTGCGCGGCGCAGTCCAACGTGCCACTCTGCCACCTCGCCGTTTTTCACTTCGGCCATTTGGCTCTGCCCCGCCACGTCTGGGCTTTCCCGATCCCCGATGCCTACCTCTCCAACAACCACCAGCGCCGCCGGAGCGGGCGTTTGAGCGTTTCGGGGTAGTTGGCATCCACGCCGCGCTTGATGTGCTCCATCGCTTCGTCGGGCGAGTCGGTGAGGATGAGGAGGTCGAGGTCGCCGTGCCCGATCGTCCCCATCGCGAGCATCTTGTCGCGGAGGAAATCGATCAGGGGTGCCCAGAACGAGACACCCATGAGAATGACGGGGAAGTTCCGGATCTTCTGTGTCTGGACGAGCGTGACGGTCTCAAAGACTTCATCGAGCGTGCCGAAGCCGCCGGGCAGCACCACGAAGGCATACGAGTACTTGACCAGCATCACCTTGCGAACGAAGAAATAGCGAAACTCGATCCATTTGTCCAGATATGGATTGGGTTGTTGCTCTTTGGGGAGCGTGATGTTACAACCCAGCGAGCGCCCGCCGCGTTCCTTGGCCCCTCGGTTGGCGGCCTCCATGATCCCCGGTCCGCCGCCCGTCATCACCGTCAGGTCCAGCTCCGCCACCTTTCGCCCGACCTCGCGCGCCAGCGCATAATACGGGTGATCCTCGGGGAATCGCGCCGAGCCGAAGACCGTCACGCACGGCCCGACGAAGTGCAGCGAACGAAAACCCTTGATGAACTCGGCGAAGATTCGGCAGGCGCGAAGGAACTCCTCGCCGCGCGACAGCGGGCCGGCCAGGAAGCTGTGCTCGTCCGGGTGCGACGGCTTGACCCAGGCCTTGCCGGCGTTCCCGACTTTGGAATTCAGGTCGATCGTCATGGGGAACCGATCGGTTCTTCAGGAAATCCAAGACCAAACGGTACGGCTTCACAAGACCCGGCGGACCAGGAGGAATCCGATCGAAACGGCGACGAGACCGAGCAGCACGTTGGCGGCCGCCAGCCCCGCCGCCACCATCGGTCGTTGGTCGCGGATGAGCTGGAAAACCTCGCAGCCAAAGGCGGAGAAAGTGGTCAGACCGCCGAGAAACCCGATCGTCATCGCCAATCGCAGCGTGTCGTTGATCGGGCGGTGGGTTTCGAGCAGGGCGAGAATGACGCCGCCGAGAAGGCAGCCGGCGACGTTGACCGCGAGCGTGCCCCCACCCAAATGGGTGGGAAAGCGGGTGTTTACCCAAGCAGACAGCACGAATCGAACCATCGCACCGGCGCCGCCGAACCCCCCGACGATCAAGCATTCTCGCCACATCGGCACATTCTACCGCGAGCGGATCTCCTCGCCCGATCGCTCAGGGAAAACTCTGGTTTGGTGGGGAATGTGCATCCAGGGGTCCGGCGTGGCGATATTTCAATATAAGTTTGACTTCTGGCTCGCCACGCCGGGACATTCCGGCGCTTCCTAGAGGGGTATGCACGCGTGATCGGAGTTCTTCCGGTACGCGGCCAGTCAACGAGGAGGAGCATCGGACAGAATCGGGAGCGTCGGGTGTGACCGGCGAGTCCCGTTGGAGCTTTCGGCGCTGAGATCGCCCGCGCGAACTCATGGGAGGCCCGATCGCGGTAGCGTCTGGAACGGATTCTCGACGGACACGCGTGGGGCGCTGTCCCAAGAGGCCATGTGGGAGCTTCCATGTCTGACGAGCTGGTGATTTGCGACGGATGGTGCCCGGACCAAAGCCCGACCAACGATGCGGCGGTGCTCTGGCAACTTTTGTTCTACGCAAGCAAAAGTCCGGTTTCGATTCTAGACATTAATGGGCGTTTTCTCGCGGCCAACGACCTGATCGAGCGTGCGTTCCAGGTCGCTCCGGGCGGGCTGGTAGGACGAAACCTCTCCGAGTTCATGACGCCTGAGATCTTTCAGGATCGGATCGAGGTGATCCGGCGAGTCGCCACCTCGGGCCGCCCCGAGAACACCATCGGGACGACCTGGGGCGTCACGTCGCAGTGCGCTTTCCGCCCCCTCCCGACGCCGCCCGGCAGCACCCCCAGGGTTCTTCACGTCCTGGGCATCGCCGGGCGCGATCCGCACGGCGTGACCACGACCCGCCTCCGCCACGACGACTTCGGTGAACTCGAAAAGCTCACGGAACGCGAACGCGAGGTGCTGTCGCTTATCGGAGAGGGGCTCTCCACGGCCGAGATCGCCAATCGCCTGCACCGTAGCGTGAAAACCATCGAGTGGCATCGTGCGTCCTTGGGGACCAAGCTCAACGTCTCGAACCGCGTCGAGCTTGCCCAGATCGCCCTCCGGCTGGGGCTGGTTCGGGATCAGGAAATCGACCGCATCCATGGCGGCACCGCCACGCCCGTCGCTCGCGAAATCTCTTGACGAACCGCCCGTCCCCCGATAGCCTGTTGCCAGTGAGAATCGATTCTCACGCCCGCGCATGGTGACAGGACGAGCCGAACCCCTGGCAGTGACCCGCGCCCCAAGCGACTGGTGGCGGTGGCTGTGCTTTGCGCTGATCGGCGTCCTGTGCCTCGGGCCGGGCGGCGTTCAGCGCGTTCACCTTGCGGCCTCGCACGATCACCTTCACCTCGCCGCCTCGATCACCCTCCACGGGGGCCACGATCACGACGCTGAACAGCACGCGAACTCGGCCGGGTTCGGCGGAGACGAGGTCTCAGCGTCTTGCGACACATGCCGGGATCTTGAATGGGCTCGCCTGACCAAGACGGGAACGCCCACGCCGGCTCCCGTCTACGTCCACACCGATTTTGCAATTGACCGCTGCATCCCGTTCGACGATCAGGTGCGGTCAATACGGCCCGCGGCCTCGATCCGCTCGCGTGCACCACCGGTCGCCTGAGCCAATCCGGTCACGTTGCATCCTTTGAAGTGGCGACGGCCGAGGGACGGCCCGTCGCGGCGTGGCTTTCTCCAGCATCTCCGCCGATGCGATGAACTCGCTCGGCGATGGATCCCATCCCATGTCATGCATTCCCGGATCCGCCCCTAGCGGGCGTCCTCGGGCTCGCGCGGCGTTTACGCTGATCGAGCTTCTGGTCGTCATCGCCATCATCGCGATTCTCATCTCGATCCTGCTGCCCGCGCTCTCGTCGGCGAGACGATCGGGCCGTACGGTGAAATGCCTCAGCCAGATGCGTCAGTTGGAACTCGCCCACGAGTTCTACATGGACGCGAATAAGGAGGCGTTTGTCGACGCCGCACTCTCGCACGGCGGGAGCGCGACGTTGGCCGAGGTGAAGCGGGCGTGGCCGGTCACGCTCGCGGAGTACGCGGGAGGCTCTCTGATCCTGCGTTCACCCGGCGATGATTCACCGAAGTGGGCGATCAAGCAGGGCGGGCAGGACCCGGGAATGACGTTTGATGACCTGATGGCCGCGGTGCGGGACGGCCTGTCGCCCGACACGCGGAAGCTGGCGCGCTGGACCAGCTACGGATTGAACAACTGGCTCACGCGCAGCGTGAATCCGGGGTTTGATCCAAAGAAAGAGCCCTACGACCGACGCACGAAAGTGCCGTTCCCGGATTCCACCGTTCACTTCGTGATGATGAACGAGGGGCATACGGGGAGCGACTATGCCAAGTCGGACCATATCCACGCCGAAGGATGGAGCGACGGCGGCGACGAAAACGCGCCGAGCGTCGCCAGTTCCGAATTGGAGCTGAACGCCCACGGCGGTCCCGAAAGGTCGTTTGCGAGTGTCGCCAACTACGGGTTTCTTGACGGGCACGCCAAGACCCTGAAGTTCGGCGAGGTGTACACAGATTTCGATCACAATAAGTTCAACCCCGGCGCGACTCCTTACTCCAAGTAGGCCGCGCCAGAGAGTCCTCAGCACATCCGATTGAGTCAGGAGATCGACATGAACACACTGAAAAGGGGCATGGTTGCGGCTGCGACGCTCGCCATCTTCGCGGGGACCGCGATGGCGCAGCTCCACGCGGGCGACATCCTGCTCTACGCCCAGAGCAATAGGATCGTGACCGGGCAGGTCAACGTCGACACCGGGCTTCCCGAGCCCGGCGTTCGCGTGTTCCAGGCGGATTTCGGCGAGTCGCCGAACTTCACCAACGACCCGGGCATGGACTCCGAGGAAGAGACGTTCCCCGCCGGCAGCGGCGTGGGATTCACTATCCGCAAGGCGCTCCGCAAGTGGGATGGGCTCGACTTTGACGCGATCCCGGGCGAGCGGATTCAGATCAGGCTCGGCAACCTTGGGCCGATCCTCACGCCGCTGAACGACACGCCGGTCGTCGGCTTTTCGCTGGCCGCAAACTCGTTCGGAAAGTTCCATCACCACTGGGGGTACACCCTTCTCTCGCCCGCGAGCAGCGGCATCTACCTGCTGGAGCTCGAACTCTGGAGCACCTCCGGCATCCAGACCAGCGATTCCTACTGGCTCGTGTTCAACCAGAACGACACCCAGGAGAACCAGGACGCCGCGTTCGCGTGGGTGGAAGACCACTACCTGGGCGGCGGATGCGTCGCGGATTTCAACCACGACGGATTCGTCAACGGCGACGACTACGACGCATTCGCCAGCGTCTTTGACATCGCGGACCCGGCCGCGGACATCAACCACGACGGATTCGTCAACGGCGACGACTACGACATGTTCGCCAGTGCATTCGACGCGGGATGTTGAGACAGAAGGCACTAGGCACTTGGCACTAGGCACTTGGCACGAGGATGAGAGAGAGAGAGAGAGAGAGAGAGAGAGAGAGAGTCGCGGGCGGTCTTCGGCGTCGTGTGTTTCGACGCTCCGCACACGGCATCAAATTCACATGAGAGCTCGCGCTCTGGGCGAGCAGGAGAGAGTCAGATGAACAAGGTTACTTCGAGCATTCTGGTGGCGGTCGCGGCGGCTTCGATGACCGGGGGCGTGCTGGCCCACGGCGGCGACATCGGCTTCAAGATCGTCGGGGGCTCGCTCAAGGTTGGCGAAGTGCTCGACAACGGCTTCGGCGAATTCGTGCAACCCGGCGAGCGCGTCTTCGGCGGCGAGATGCTCATTTCCGACGGCGTTTCCGACGAGCCCGGTTTCTTCGCCCAGGCCGGCACCCTTGGCTCCGGCGAACTCATCAGCTTCAACGTCCGCAAGGCCCTTCGCGTGTGGAACGGCATGGACTTCGACACCATCGCCAGCGAGACGATGCGCATCGAGAACCCGGCGGGCACGGCGTTCGTCGACACGCCATTTGCCGATCCCTCTTCACCCATCGCCGCCGGCTGGGGATTTTCATTCCCCGGATCGGGCGATCTGGACGACCACCCGATTTACTATGTGAATGGTCGGACCGGGCCGGGGATTTATCTGCTCGAGCTCGAGCTCACCACGACGCAGGCGGGCATCATCAACTCGCCCAGCTTCTGGGTGGTGTTCAACGACGGTGCGGACGACACGCAGCATGACGCGGCGATCGATTGGACCGAGGAGAACCTGGTCCCGGCTCCCGGGGCCGCGGGGATGCTCGCCTTCGGCGGGCTGATCGCGCTGCGCCGTCGCCGCTGATCTGATTACTGGGAGAGAGAGCACCCGGCACGGCGCGAAAGCGCCCCGCCGGGATTGGGCAGAGTACAAGCCGGATACGCCCCGTTCCGCGTACTCTCTTCGGGGCGCGGCCAGGCGGCCCGGGCGGCCCGGGCGGCGACCTCACGAAGTCAGGAGCACGATGACCAACACACCCAAGCTCCGCGATGGATCGGGGGCCAAGCCCCCGGCCCTCTCTGTCAACGGCCTGCGCTTCCGCTACGTCGGCGCGGTCGACACGCCCCCGGACGCGTGGACCATCGACCTCCCCACGCTCAACGTCGCGCACGGAGAACAGGTGCTCCTCACCGGCGGCTCTGGCACCGGCAAAAGCACACTCCTCCACCTCATCGCGGGCCTCGTCGATCCCACGGAGGGAACGGTGCTCGTGGACGGCACGAACATCCACGCGCTGGCCGGAGCGCCGCGCGATCGCTTCCGCGGCACCGCGATCGGCATGATCTTCCAGACCTTCAACCTTCTCTCGGGATTCTCGGCGCTCGAAAACGTGCTGGCGGCGCTGATGTTTTCGAGCGTGCCGCCGGCCAACCACCAGGAACTTGCGGAGGCGGCTCTTTCGCGCCTTGGAATCACGCGCATCCACGCCGCCCCGGAAGAACTCTCGGTCGGTCAGCAGCAGCGCGTCGCGGTGGCGCGGGCGGTCGTGTGCCGCCCGGCGCTGGTGCTCGCCGATGAACCGACGGCCAGCCTTGATCCTGAGAACGCCGAGCACGCGATGGACCTGATCCAATCCGTTTGCCGCGAGCTGGGAGCGGCGCTCCTGTGCGTCAGCCACGACCCGGCGATGTCGGCACGATTCGAGCGGCGCGAAAAGCTCGGCTCGCTGGTGAGTACGGCGGCCACCTCTGCAACCGGCGCCGCAACAGGCGCGGGAGGCGCGCGATGAACGACTGGACCATCATCCTGCGAAGCCTCCGGGCACGCCTCTTCTCCACCGTCACCACCGCGGCCCTGGTCGCGATCGCGGTCGCGCTCATGCTCGTGCTCCTCATGATGCGCGATGCCGCCCAACAGGCCTTCCGACGCGGCGGCGGCGACATGCACCTGCTCGTTTCCGCCGACCAATCCTCGATGGTGTCGTTCCTCAACGGAGTGCTCTACGCCAACCCGCCACGGGCGCCGATCCCCTGGGCACGCTATCAACAGCTCCGCCAGTCGCTGCCCCTGGGCGACAACGGCTACGCCATCCCCACCCAGATGGGCGACAGCTTCCTCGGCCAGCCCGTGATGGCGACCGATGCGGAGTTCTTCTCCAAGCTCAGGCCGAATCCCGGCGAGGCGTGGGTTTTCACCCACGGCAAAGCGTTTGATGGTGATTTCCAGGTCGTTCTCGGCGCACAGGCGGCACGAGCGACCGGCCTGAAGCTCGGGCACAAGATCGTCCTGACCCACGGCACGGGCGAATCGCGCGAGGGCGCTCACGTCCACGACGAGCACAAGTACGAGGTCGTCGGCATTCTCGCCCCCACCGGCGGGCCACACGACCGCGCCCTGTTCACCTCAGTCGAGAGCACCTGGATCATCCACGCCCAGGACCGGCGCGAACGCGAGGCCCAGGGCCAGCACGTCGACACATCGGCCGCCGACCTCACCGACGCGGATCGCAAGGTGACCGGCGTGTACGTTCGCCTCGCGACCCGCGGCGACTCGGATGCGCCCGCCAACCTGCCCCAGGTCTTCGACATGCTCCGCAAGGACTCGTCGATCATGGTCGCGTCGCCGTCCGACGAAGCTCGGAAGCTGCTCGTGATCGTCGGGAACATCGACATCGTGTTCCGGGCGATGGCGGGCGTGGTGCTGGTGTCGAGCGCGATCTCGATCATGATCGCGCTGTACAACTCGATGGAGCAGCGTCGACGCCAGATCGCGGTGCTGCGCGTGCTGGGATGCAGCCGCCCGCGAATCTTCGGGCTGGTGCTGACCGAGTCGGCGGTGCTGGGCGTGATGGGGGCGGCCGCGGGATTGGTCATCAGCCTCATTGGGGCCCAGTCGGTCGTGCTTCTGATGAAAGCCAAGTTCGGACTGGTGGTTCACCCGACGCTGACGCCCGACGTCGCAATCGTCGTCGCGGGGGCGGCGGTGGCCCTGGCGGCCCTGGCGGGACTGGTCCCGGCGGTGATGGCTTATGGCACGCCGGTCGCCAAGAATCTCAAGCCGCTCGCGTAGCGCGTGCCGGAACGTCGGCGAGGAGTTGAGCCATGAGAGTGTTCTGGGCGATCATCGGACTGCTCTTGATCGGCGCTGTGGCGACGCTCCTCTGGACCGACCGCGGCGTCTCTTCGCCCAAGTCGATTCCGACCGGCGGGCCGGCGGCCACGACGCACCCGCCCACCGAACCGCTCCCCGAGCCCAGCGAGCGGAGTCCGGTCAAGGAGACAGGCGCTCCGGTCAAGCCCGACCCCGCGCCGGATTCCAAACCGGAAGCCAAGCCCGAGACCAAACCAGAGCCGAACGCCGAGTCCAAGCCTGCGGAACCCACGCCCGCAACAGCCGAGGTCAAGCCCGTCGAGACCAAACCAACGGAGACAAAGCCGTCGGAGACCAAGCCGGCGGAGACCAAGCCCGCGGAAGCAAGGCCAGAGGAGCCGAGCGTTCTGGAGAACAAGCCGGCCGATCCCGCGGCGGACAAGCAAGAGAACCCGCTCGCCGCGCCTGAGGCCGCGCCCCTTCCCGCCGCCAAGGTCGAGAAGAAGGACGACGGCTCGATGCTGATCGACGGGCGATTCACCATCAAGGGCGCCGGCACCCAGGACGACCCCTATGTCCTTCCGTGGGAGCTTTTGACCTCCGCCGAAGAGGTCTACAAGCCCCAGCAGGGCAAGAAAGAACTCCCGGGTCGAATCATGATGTTCGACGGGAAGTTCGTGCGCATCGCCGGCTACGTCGCGTATCCCATGTTCGTCGAGCAACCGCGCGAACTGCTCTCCATGCTCAACCAATGGGACGGCTGCTGCATCGGCATCCCCCCCACGCCCTACGATGCCATCGAGGTCAAGCTTGCCAAGGTCGCGACCGCCAGCGAGCGGCTGGCGACCTACGGCACGATCGAGGGCAAGCTCGGTGTCAAGCCCTACCTCGCCGGTGATTGGCTCGTCGGGCTCTACCTCATGGAAGACGCCAAGCTCAGCGTCAAGGAATACAACGTCGGGAGCTAAAGAGAGCGGACCAAGCCGGGCGCGTGCGTCGGCCCGCCGGGGAGGGGGATCGTTCTCGCACGCGCGAAGGGATCAAGCTACGCTTTTTCCGTGGCCAAGTCCCCGTCCATCAAGTCCCCCGCGTCGAAGTCCGACGCCGCCAAGCCCGCGGGCAAATCAACGGGCAGGTCTTCCTCGCGCGCCAAGGGCGCGGGCCTGATCGAAGAATCGCCCGCCAAGAAGCGCGCAGAACTCCCGCCGGTGGTTGTCGGCTCCATGCGCGATGTCGTCGGCCAGACCCGCGCCATCGACGTGCTCCAGAAAACACTCGCCAGCGGGCGGATGCACCACGCATGGCTCTTCCACGGCCCGGCGGGCGTGGGAAAGTTCACCGCCGCCGTCGCCTTCGCCGCCACGCTGCTTGATCCGACCAGCCGCGCGGGCGCCGACGGATTCATTGAGCCCGACGCCACAAGTCAGGTCGCGCGATTGCTCAAGAGCGGCACCCACCCGGACCTACATGTGATCGTGAAAGAGCTCGCTCGGTTCCATCCTGAACCCAAGGTCAGGAACCAGAAGCTCGTCAAGTTTCCGAAAGACGTCTTGGACTATTTCTATTCGGATCGCGCGGCCCGTGCCGCGTCCATCACGCCCGGCGGGCTCGCATCGAAGGTGTTCATCATCGACGAAGCCGAAACGCTCGAACGCAACGCATCGGCGCAGAACACGATCCTGAAAACCCTCGAGGAGCCGCCGCCGGGCACCGTGACGATTCTCGTAACCTGCAGCGAGGATCGCCTCTTGCCGACGATCCGCAGCCGCTCGCAGCGCGTCGCTTTCGGACCGCTCGACGACGACGCGATGAAGAGGTGGATGAGGGTGCGGGGTGTTGAGTTGCCGCGCGAGCAGGCGACCTGGTTGCTCGCGCACGCCGCGGGCTCACCCGGTGCGCTGCTGGAGGCGATGCGCGACAACCTGCACGCGTGGCACGCGGCGATCGACCCCAAACTGACCGCGCTCGAACAGGGCGGGGCGGCCCCGGAGCTTGGCCCCGCCATGACCTCGCTCGTCGAGGAGTGGTCCGCGGCGTTCGTGAAGCGCGACGCCAACGCCAGCAAGGAAGCCGCCAACCACGCCGCCATGGAGGTGCTCTTCCGCATGCTCGCCGAGCGTTGCCGCGCCGGGCTTCGCGAGGGCGGCCCGCGCGTCCCGTTCTGGCTGGCGGCCCTCGACCACATCCGAAACGCGGAGCGCCACGCGGGCTCCAACGTCAGCGCCGGCCTCCTTCTGGGCAATCTGGTCGCCCAGTGGGGCGCCGCCTTTGAGGCCGTCGCTCGGGATTGATTCGCACGAACAACGCACTTGCCTGTCTTCAATGCTCGGGATTTGCGCCAACATGTCTAGCCGGCGCGAACTCGGTGTCGATGGCTCGGTATTCTGTGAAGAGCGCTGCCCGGGACGGCCGGGCCGAGCGCCGCACGCCTTGCACGCCGTCATGGAGCCCACCGGTATGAAACGGATTGTCGCCGCGTCGATTCTCGCGCTCGTTCTTCCCACCGCCGCGCTCGCCCAGGACGGCGCGAAGCCCGCCGACCAGGCCAAGCCCAAGCAGGCCCAGCCCGCCGGCAAGCCCGACGTGAAGAAGAAGGACGCGGAGAAGCCGGCCGTCACGCTGAAGGTCGGCGACAAGGCGCCCGAGCTCAAGATCGACGCCTGGGTCAAGGGCGAGCAGATCACCGGCTTCGAGAAGGGCAAAGTGTACGTGGTTGAGTTCTGGGCGACCTGGTGCGGCCCGTGCATCAAGAACATCCCCCACCTCACCGAGCTCCAGAAGGAATACAAGGACGTCGCATTCATCGGCGTGGCCGCCTCCGAACGCGGCGACGACGCCAAGTCCAAACAGGACAAGGTCGAGAAGTTCGTGAAGGAGAAGGGCGACGAGATGGGCTATCGCGTCGCGTTCGACTCCGATCGCGAGATGTCGAAGGACTGGATGCAGGCCGCCGGACAGAACGGCATCCCCTGCGCCTTCATCGTTGACGGCGATGGCAAGGTCGCGTTCATCGGGCATCCCGCCAAGGACGAGTTCTCGAACAAGCTCGCCGAACTCGCGGGCGGCGACTCCAAGAAGGACAAGCCCCACGCCGACAAGCCCGCCAAGAAGTAAGCGCCGCGCCGTCGCGCGAGAATCAAACGACACGGGCCGCTCGGAATCTCCGGGCGGCCCGCTTTCATTTGGAATGTTCGATCCTGATCCGACGCCCTCACGCACTCAGGCTGACCGACACGCGCGGCGCGTTCGGCCCGCTCGCCGGAGATGAGACCGGCGCACTGGCGGCGGGCGTGATCGTGCCGGCCGTGCCGGCGGCCCGCTCCTGCGCGATCTTCTGCATCGCCAGCACCCACGTCTCACGCTCGAACTGCAGAATCTCGATCACCTTGTCCAAGCGCGCCGGGTTCTTTTCCAGGCTCGCCTCGGTCAGTTCCGTGAACAGGAACGAGAACACGCCGCGGACCTTCGCCGCCAACTCCGCATCGACCGTCGGGGCGATGGTGGTCATCAGCTCGACGACGATGTCGCGGCACTGCGAGATGCCGCTGAAGCTCGATTCGTAGTTCTTGGCGGCAAGCCCCTCGCGTCCCTGAACGGCGAACTTGATCGCGCCGTCGAGCAGGAGCAGGCGCAGCTCCTCGGGCGGAGCCGTCAGCACCTTGGTGCGGAGGTACGCGTTGACGTTGGCGTTCTGACTCATCGGTAGGGTCTATCGGAACTCGGGAACCGCGACTTTACCGGGCCTGCGCGGAAGGCGGGCTTCACCCCAGCGAGCCCAGCGCCTGCTGCTGCGTCTGCATCTGACCAATCGCCTTCTCCATCGCGATGAACTGGGCCTCAAGGATCGCCCGGCGGTCTTCGAGACGAGCCGTGAAGTCGTTGATTCTCTTGTTCTGGGCCTCGATCTGATTTTCCATCGCTTTCTTGCGAAGCGTGAGGATGCCCGTCGCGCTGTCGACATAGCGGTTGGCGAACTCCTCGAACGCGCTGGCGACGCCCAGCTTGGAGAACTCCTTGCCGAAGTTCGGATTGCGAACCTTCACGCCGCCGCCGAGGTCGATGTACTCGTCGCTGTCGACCTCGCGGGCCACGAACAGGCTCTTGACCGCTTCGGGATCGTCCTGCAGCGCCGCGCGGAACTTGTCCGAATCGAGCGAGAGCGTGCCGCCGTCGCCGACCTTGATCCCGATGTCGGCCAGGCGCGTGTACTTGCCGGTCAGGCCCTTGGCGGGCGACTGCACCATGCGGAAGAGCGCGGAACGCAGCTCGAGCGCCGTGGAATCGCCGAGCAGCGCGCCCTTCTGCTTCGTCGCCTCGTCGTAGCGCATGTTCTGGCCGACGCGCGTGACGGCCGTATTGAACGCGTCGAGAAACACCTTGATCTGGTCCTCGATCGCCTGCGTGTCGCGCGAGATCGTGAGCGTCTCCGGGTCCGTGCTCGTGCCCTTGAGGTCGATCTTCACGTTCGAGATCACGCCGTCCAGCGTGTTGGTCGAGCTCGTCAGCAGCACGGCCTTGGCCGGGTCGGTCGAGCCGAAGAAGACCTTGGCGTCCTGCCCCTTGTCGATCGTCGAGAGCCCGAGGTTGAACGAGCCGGTGTCGATCAGCACCCGACCGTTCGAGCCCGTCGATTTCGACGTCAGGCTCAGGCGGTACGGCGCCACCGAAGAGCCGTCGTTGATGATCGTCGCCGAAACCCCCACGCCGGCGGCATTGATCTTGTCCATCACCTTCTGGAGCGTGTCCGAAGCCTCGAACGTCACCGTCTTCTCCAGCGAGCCGTCGAGCTTATTGGCGGCGTCGGTGCCCGAGGCGGTCCCCGCGATGCCCAGGAACTTGGCGACGCTCCCCGACTGGTCCTCGATGCTGAGCTTGACCGTGCCGCCCGAAGTGCGCTCCTTGATGATCACGCCGTCGCCGTTGCTGTTGATGGAGGCGACCAGGTTGAGCGTGCCGCCGCTGGCGGAGTTGATCTCGTCGATGATGTCGCCGAGCGTCTTGGCGTCGTCGCCGATGTCGATCGTCGCGGTCGCGCCGGAGGAATCGGTGAGCTTGATCTTGCCGGTGCCAACGCCCTTCCCCGCGTTCAGGTCGGCCAGACGCGTCGAGCGCGCCATGTACTGGTGCTGAAGATTCGATCCCGCCACGCTCGACGACGACACGCCCAGCGCGCCCGTCGAGATGCCCAGCGACTGCGCCGTGTCCGCCAGCGGCGAGCCGGTGATGTAGAGATTGCTCGTCCCACCCGTGTTGTCGGTGACCTGCAGGCCCGTGCCCTTGTCCGCAACGCTGATCGTGAGCCGAGCCTTGCCGTTCGTGCCGGTGCCCGAGGCGGTCTCGATCTGGCGCATGATCTCGTCGAGCGACGCGTCGGACGAGAGGTTGACGCTGAACGAGAACCCGTCGCGGGTGGTGAAATTGACCTGCCCGTCGCCGCCGATCCCCTGACCGCCGTTGAGCGTGCTGGCGAGCGTGCTGTTGATCCCGGCCAGGACCCGCTTGCCGGTGAGCAAGCCGTTCGCATCCGAGTTTCCGAGAATGCCCAGGTCCTTGGCCGTCGTGCTGTTGTTCTCGGCGACCGTGACGACCGACGACGCGGCGCCCGTGAGCTTGAACTTTCCCGATTCATCGATCGAGGCCACGACCTCGGAGTGCCCGCCCGCCGTCAGCGCGTCGTTGATGCGCTTGACCACGCCCCCCATGGTCGTGACGGCGCTCTCGGTCAGCTTGTTGTCGGTGTCGTACATGTCTCCGACATTTACCTTGATCGTGTCGCCATCGACATTGATCGAGAAGTTGTACGCGGCGTTGCCGACCGTGCTCTTGATCGACACGCCGTTGCCATCGTTCAGCGTCGAGAGCAGCGTGTCGCTGTGAGCGCGGTAGACCGTGGAACCCGTCGACGTCGCGCCCGCCGCCAGGCCGGTCGCCGCGATCCCCAGGCTCGTCGCGGTCGTCGATCCGGTCGCGTCGCTGATCGACCAAGCGCTCGTGCCGCCCGCGGCGTCCTTGACCACGAACTTGCCATCACGCACGCTGGCCGTCACCTTCGCCACGCCGTTCCCGTTGATCGCCTCCAGCACGTCGTTCACGCTGGCGGCCTTGGAAAGGTCGATCGTCGCCGCGTTGCCCTTGGAGTCCGTGATGACAACCTTGCCGCGCTCCACGCCCTTGCCGTCGTTCAGGTCCGACAGCGACATGTCGCGGTCCAGCCGCGCCTTGCCGGACTCGAAGCTGAACGAGGTCGCGCCCAGCCCGGTCGTCGTCTTGTCCGCAAAGCCCTTCGAAAGTCGCTGCTGGGTGCTGACCAATCGGTCGACGATGAACGTGTACGAACCGACCGCGGCGTCGGCGCTCGCGGTCGCCGTCAGCACCTTGTCGTCCGAGCTCGTCGCCGCCGCGCTGCCGAAGACGTTCTTGGTGCGGATCGTGTTCGACGCCGTCTTGAGCGCCTGCATCCGCGAGCTGAGGTCCAGATACGCCGCGTTGATCGCCTGGAATTGAACCAGCCGTGCCTGGGCCTGTGTGCGCGGCCTGGCCTCCAGCTGCAAGAGCTGGGCGATGATCTGGTTGCGGTCGATCCCGCTGAACAGTCCGACGCCGGAAGTCACGCCGCTCATCGCATCTTCTCCCGCCCGCGCCAAAGCCGCGGACACATGAACCACACCTCACGCCGCCCGACGCCCCAGTCGCCATCGCGGCAAATCCGGCCCACCCCACGCGCGATCGCTCCCGACTCTCATCCGACCCAGTGACACCGCCCGCTCGGCGCGGCGCGCGCTCGGACGATCGAGACCCGACGCGCGAAGCGACAGAAGGTCCACGGCCCAGGCCGAAAGCACCCGTCCATACATAGCCCGAACGTGCGCGAGTGCTTGACACTCGCAAAAGCGAAACGACTCTGGGCTCTTGGCACTGGAACTCATGAAAACCCCGCTGCTTCCGCCATGAAGATCGGGCCGCGCGCACCCGTGGCTGGAGTCGCGTCGCCGCCGACCAACCGATTCACTCCGCGAACGACGGGCCAGGCGGCCCAGATTCACGCCGGTCTCCGCCAGGTTCCGAGAACATCGGTTGCCCAATCAGCTTGGTTCAGAACGCCCGTCAAAGAGCCCATAGACGCCGCCCGATTCCGTTCCCGCCCCGCGCAGGCTCCGCGCGTGCGAAGTCGCGATCCGTTAGGATCACTCCCGCGATTCGCCGAGAACCCTGGTCCGCTGGCCGATGTATCACTCTCGCGTGACTCGCCGGCACGAGTTGCTCGCTTGATCCCGCCACGCGATGATCCCAGGCCGCAATGCTCCGCGGCGTGCTGAATTACTCGGAGACTGGTGCATGACCGACGCTTCTGCTCCCGCCGCCAACTGCATCCCGCCCATGCGTCAGGTGCCCGGACTGATCCGCGGACTAACAGGATTGCTCTGCGGCCTGACGCTTCTCTCCGCGCTCGCGGGCGCGTACTGGGGGCTCGCCGGGCTCTGGCCGCGCATCGCGTGGCCGCTCGTCGGCTTCGAGATCGTCACCATCCTCGCCTGCGTGTTCGGCCTGCTGGTCGCCCGGGGTAAGTTCGCCGACGGCCCCGGACTCACGATCCTGTGTATCGCGGGCCTCATCATGACCGGCGGCGTGCTCGCCTGGCTCGGCGCCAACAAAGTCCACGCCGGGTTGAATCTCAAGCCCTTTATGCTCGCGCGCCTCGGAGTCGCCGGAACCCTCTACGCCCTGGCCGCCATCAGCGAGGTTTGGTACTCACGCCCCGCCGCCGTCACGCTCGCCAAGGCCATCGTCTACTCCCTCGTCTTCGCCGCCATCGCCGCCGCCTTCGCCTATTTCCGCAACGCGCCGATCATGGACAAGATGGAAGGCTGGCGCGAAGGCGCTCGCCTCATCGGCCTCGGAATCGCCGCCATCCTCGCGGTCATCGGCGCCTGCGGCGGTGTTCACCTGGCCGTCCGCGCGTTCGCGATCGCTCGCGAGCCCGAATCCGCGGCATGATTCTCCCGTTTTTCACCTGAACATCCGGTTGAAACGCGGCTCTCGCCAGCGCCCCGCCTCGGGTACCATCTGCCCGGAGGAACGCCAGGTGGGCGAAACGCCGAGCAATCCCGATCAGCTCGACGCCGCGTCGGCACACCGCCCGATCCGCGCGCTCCCCGAGTTGCTCGTCAACCAGATCGCCGCGGGCGAGGTGGTTGAACGCCCCTCGAGCGTCGTGAAGGAGCTCGTCGAGAACTCCATCGATGCCGGCGCCACCCGCGTCACCATCGAGATCGAGCAGGGCGGGATCGAGCTCATCCGCATCACCGACGACGGCGTGGGTATCCCGCCCGAAGAGCTCGCCCTCGCCCTCGCGCCCCACGCGACCAGCAAGATCTCCGCCGCCGCCGACCTCGATCGAATCGCAACCATGGGCTTCCGCGGCGAGGCGCTCGCCTCCATCGCCAGCGTCTCGCGCCTTTCCATCCGCTCGCGCACGCGCGAACACACCGGCGCGACCGAGATCGAATGCGAGGGCGGGCGCATCGTCGGCCCGCGCCCCGCCGCCGGCCCGATCGGAACCTGCGTCACCGTGCGCACCCTCTTCTTCAACACGCCCGCACGCCGCAAATTCCTCAAGACCGTCGCGACCGAGCAGGCCCGCTGCGTCGACACCGTGCGCGATCTCTCGCTCGGAAATCCGGCGCTGGGCGTGGCCGTGAAGTGCGACGGGCGCGTGGTGTTCGATCTTCCGCCGGGCGGCGGACCGCGCGACCGCGCCCTGGACATCCTCGGGCGCGAGCTCGAATCCGAGCTGCTCGAGGTCCACGCGGACCAGTTCGACGACGCGCGGGGACTCGCGCTCTGGGGCATGGTCGGCCGCCCGAGCCTGGCCCGCGCTACCAACAAGTCGCAGCACGTCTTCGTCAACGGACGCCCCATCCGCGACCGCATGATCCAGCACGCGATCGCCGAGGCGTTCCGCGGCCTGATCGAGCCCTCGCGCTACCCCACCGCGTTTCTCATGCTCGACATGAGCCCCGAGGGCGTCGATGTCAACGTTCACCCCGCCAAGGCCGAGGTGCGCTTCCGCGACGGCTCGATGGTCCACGGCACGATCCAGGGCTCCATCAAGCGATCGCTCCGCGCCGCCGACCTCACGCCCTCCATCCTGCCGCGCGTCGAGCCCGCAACGCCCGCGTGGGGAACCCGCGCGGTTCTGCCGGGCGCGCCGGGGCTCGCGCCGCAGACGCCAACAAACGCGGCCCAGCGATTCGCGGATTACCTGAAACAGCTTGGCTCGGTCGCGCGCGGCACGCCGAGCGCGGGCGAGCTGCGCGAAGCCGTGCAGAGTGCCGCATCCATCCCGAGCGCATTCGGCGACTTTGCCACCGGCTCGCCGCGCGGACCGATCGAGGGCGATGCGGCCCGCGCTGCCGCGCTCGCTGAAGCCGCGTTGCCATCGAGCCTCGAATCCACCGCAACGCCCGGAGAGATCGGCGTGGGCCATCCGCCCGTCGCCGCGCCTCCGGGCGAGTTCGCTTCGCCCGCGGCCGACCCGATGCTCGTCGCCCCGCCACGTCCCGCGACGCGCGTGCTCCAGGTCCACAAGAGCTACCTTGTCTCGCAGGACGAGCAGGGGATGCTCATCGTCGATCAGCACGCGCTCCACGAACGCGTGATGTTCGAGCACTTGCTCTCGCGCGTCGGCTCGGGGGCGCTCGAGAGCCAGCGACTGCTCGTGCCCGCGGTCGTCCCCGCGACGCAGGCACAGATCGCGCGCCTCGACGAACTCAAGCCCCTGCTGGATCGCATCGGCGTGGATGTGTCGCCGATCGGCCCGACCGACATCGGCGTACACGCCTTTCCGACGTTCCTCTTCGACCGCGGCGTGGAGCCGATCGAGTTTCTGCGCGATCTCTTCGAGCGCGCCGAATCGCAGGCGTTCATGCCGGGCTCCGAGCAGGCGCTGCGCGACGTGCTCGACATGATGGCGTGCAAGGCCGCGGTGAAGGCGGGTGATCACCTCGCCGAAACGCACCTGCAAGCGCTCATGGAACTCCGCGACGACGTGGAACGCTCGAGCAACTGCCCGCACGGACGGCCGACCAGCATCCGCCTGACAATCAAGGAGCTCGAGAAGCTCTTCGGGCGAACCTAATTTCTTGGCAAGAATGCGCACCAGCGGGAGGCCGTTTCTTCGCCTCTCTCTTCGCCAGTCCCGATTGCCGCTTCAAGACTCACGGCGTCTTCGACTTCGTGACTTCGTGACTTCGTGACTTCGTGACTTCGTGACTTCGTGACTTCGTGACTTCGTGACTTCGTGACTTCGTGACTTCGTGACTTCGTGACTTCCACTACTTCCCCACCGACACCCGCACCACGTCCACCGGCGTGCGGCCGTTGTCGATCGTGAACTCCGCGTTCATCGCCAGCGCCTCCACCTCAAACCCCAGCGATCGCAACCGCTCCACCGCACGCGCCGGGTCCATCGTGGGCGGCTGCGTCCGCCTCACCAGCATCGTCACGCGCCGCGAAGGCTCACTCTCCAACCCCGCCTTCAACTCCGCCAGCGTCCGCGGGCCGACAAAGCGAATCCCCGGCCGCTCCACCACGTCGAGCAGCGATTCCACGTCCCGCTCCGCGTAATAGTCGATCGCCGGCGTGGAAAACTCGAACGTCACCAGTTCCCCCGCGCTCGTCCCACGCGACAGGATCTCCCCCACCATCGCACGCGGCGATCGGTCATGCTCCTGCGCCTCCAGCCCCGACGCATACCACCACCCCTGCCCGAGCCCGAGCACCACCACCCCGATCGTCCACCCGATCCGCATCGGCACGGGGTTCCGAAAATCCCGGATCGCCGCGCTCACCCACGCGCCGCCCATGATCGCGATCCCCGGCCACACCGGCGTCAGGTACCGCGGCACGCCCTTGCCCAAGAGCGAGAACGCGACCAGCCCCAGGCCCGCCCACGCAAAGACCATCGACATCCCAAGCGGAAAACGCGGGCGATCCTTGATGATCCAGATGATCGCGATGATCGCCGCCGCCGACCCCATCGCCACGCCGTACCCCGCCGCCCCGAGATTGATGAGCGGCGAATCGGGCACCAGCAGACGCAGGTTGTCCTCGATCTCTTCAGCCACAGACGACGCCAGCCCCGAGTTTCCCACGCGCCCCGCGACCACGTGCGTCCACCACCAGAGCACGCCCAGCCCCGCGCCGATCACGCCCACCGGGTGCGTGCGTGCAAAGAGCGCGAAGAGCCGCTTGAACGCCGCCCAGCGGACGAGCGGGAGCAGCGCCCACGCGGTCCACCCCGCCATCGCGCTCATCATCGCCATGCCGACCCAATCGGCGCGCTCGTCGACCTGCCGCGCGCTCAAGATCGCGACCACCGCCGCCGCGGCCAAGCACGCCGGCCACGAGATCGCCGCCGGCATTGCTCGTTCGGCGCGCGATCGGTGCGCCACCAGGAGCGCCATCCCGCCGTACGCCGCCAGCCCCAGCGTCAGCACGCCCGGCGGGCCCTTGGCCATCGCCGCCCCCACCGCGCACGCCGCCGCCCCCGCCACCGCGCCGAAGTTCGTTCGCCTTTGCTCGATCGCGGTCCTCCACGCGATCGCGAGCAACGCCACGCCCGCGCTCGTGAACGGCACGAGCAACACATCCAGCTCGCCGAATCGGCTCGAGCGCACGTACAGCGTGCCCGTCCCCAGCATGGCCGCGCCCCAGAACGCGCCGCGCCGCGCCCATCGCTCCGCGTCGGGTTGCGGATGCTCCGCGTCGTGGAGCAACAGCACGCGACGCCCCGCCCAATACGTCGCCAGCACGCCCAGCCAGCCCGCAATCGCCACCGTCAGCCGCAGATCAAGCTCACTCGGGCGCGCGCCCCGAACCTTCGCCAGCGCGACCTGGCACCAGTAGATGAGCGGCGGCTTGGCCAGATACGCCCGCCCGCCGTCGGTCGGAACCAGCCATGCCCCCGAATCGGTCTTCAGCCGGTCGTACATCTCGCGCGCCACCAGCGCCCGCTTTGCCTCCTGCCAGTTGGTCAGCCCGAAGGACGCCGGCGCGATGAAATACACAATCGCCGAGAGCAGCGTCAGGATCAGGATGTCGCGGAGCGTGCCTCGCGTCATCGGGATGGTCCGAACTTCGGTCAGGTGCCCAACTTCGTCGCTCAATCCCGCGGCTCATCAGCGAGCACGCACACCTCATCCGCCACGAGCCGCGAAAGCAAGCGCCGAATCACGAGCGCCGCCACGACTCCCCATTCCCCACTCCCGACTCCCGACTCCCACTCAGCTCAGCTTCCCTTCCATCAGACCCGCCAGCACCTCGAGCCCGCGCGACAGCTTCTCCATCGGCGTCGCGTAGCTCAGCCGGAAGTGCGTGTCACGCGTCGAGAACGTCCGGCTCGGAACCACCAGCACGTTGTGCCGCACCGCCGCCTGGAAGAACTTCTCGCCACGCTCGGTCTCGCCCCCGAATCGCTCCGGGACCGCCGGGAACGCATAGAACGCCCCGCCCGGCGTCGGGATGCTGGTATGCGGCGAGAGCGCCCGCACCACCACGTCACGCCGGCGCTGGTACTCACTCACGTGCCCCGACATGTCGACCTCAAACGCCTTCATCACGCCCCACTGCAACGGGTGCGGCGAGCTAACGTACACATACTGCTGGAGTTTGGTCATCTCCTCGACCAGCCAACGCGGGCCCACGGCATAGCCGAGCCGCCAGCCCGTCACGCCGTACGTCTTGCCATAGCCGCGAACCACCAGCACGTGCTCCTGAGCGCCCGGCAATCGCGCCGGGCTCGGGCACATGAGCTTCTTGGGATTGCTCGCCATCGGCTGCGTGCGGAACTCGTCGTAGGTGAACTCGTCGTAGATCTCGTCCGACAGCAGCACGAGGTTCCGCTTCTTGCACAGGTCAAGCAAGTCCGCGCACTCGCGCTCGCTCGCCACCACGCCCCCCGGGTTGCCCGGAGAGTTCAGCAGCACCATCTTGGTCCGCGGCGTGATGAGTTTCTCCACGCGCTCGGCCGTCATGCGGAAATCGGGATAGACCGGGCACTTCACCGCCACGCCGTTCGACAGCGTCGCCAGGTACGGATACAGCACGAACCACGGATCGGGGATGATGATCTCGTCGCCCGGATTCAGAAGCGCCATGCACGAGAGAATCAGCGCGCCCGACGTGCCGGACGTGACCAAAACGCCCGGATCGCTGGCCGATGGATTCAACGGCAGTCCGCCGATCGACCAGCCCAGGTCGCGCTTGATCTGCTCCGCGATCACCTCGCGCAGCTCGACAATCCCGCGCGTCAGCGGATAGCCGTTGCGATCTTCCTGGATCGCACGGATCGCCGCGTCCTTGATCGCCTGCGGCACGGGGAAATCGGGCTGCCCGATCGAGAGATCGATCTTCTGGGCCGCCGGTATTCCGGCGCCGATCTCGAAGACGCGCCGAATGCCCGAGCCGTTGATCGTTTGCGCACGCGACGAGAGAAGGTTGGGACCGATCATGCTCGCCTCCAATGCCATCGCGCCCGGCGCACCATGGGGGGCGCGGGCGATTCAGGCGATGACGCCACCCGACAAAGACCCACTCCGGGGCCCACGCGGGGCGGCCACGCGAAACACGTTAGGCCTTGGGGACCAGCGTCTTGGGGATGCCCAGCACGCCGTTCTTCGACGGGTCGAGCTTCTTGTCGGCGACCATCTTGGCCACCCGCTCGGCCCGCGTCATCACGCTCCGCTTGCCGCCCGTCTTCTTGGAAACCTTCAGCGAACGATCGATGCTCATCGCGCAAACTCCCGTCAATTCGGCACGCGATCGCGCACCGTCGTGCTCACTTCACCCGACCCGATCCCCGAGCCTCACGGGCCCTGCAGAAGCTCCCAGTAGGTCTTCGCAAAGCTCCAGCGGCTCTTGGTGTCCCGCAGCCAACGCTCATTCAGCCCGGCCGCGGCCTGCTCAAGATTCGTCCTCGCCGAGTCCTTGTCGCGGAACTGCTGCCGCGAAATGCCCCCGACGCAAACCACTTTGAACAGGGGTTGATTGTTGACCACACGCCCCGCTCGATCAACCACGTTCATCGGTACCCCAACGGCTTCCAGACCGTTGGCCGAAAGATACGCGATCATCGTTCGCGCCTCGTCCCGCGGCAGACCCCCCACCAGCACCATGTAATTCATCCCCGGCTGGCGCGGATCAGCGTCCACCGCCCCCTTCGACGTCAGCACCGGCTTGCCCGGATCATCGACCGGGAGCGTGATCAGCACCCCCTCCTCGGCCTTCCTACCGGCCTCCGGTTTCGGGGCCTCCGGCTTCGGCTTGGTCTCGGGCCTGGATTCTGGCTTCGATTCGGCTTTGGGCTCGTTCTTGGGCTCGGGCTTGGGTGGCTGGGCCCCGGTCGGCCTGCCGCCGTCCTTTGGCGCGGTCGGCGTGACGCCGATCGGCTTTTCAGCGAGCTTCGCCGGGTTCTCGGGCTCATTCACCTTCGGCTGATCCGTCCGCGTTCCGCCAACCAGCGACCCGGCCAGTTCCTTCTCCGCCGCCCCATGCCCGCTCCGATACGCGATCACCCACGCCCCGGCGATCAACCCCAGCACGATCGCCACGCCGAAGTACACCCACGTCCGCGGCACGGTGACATACGCGGATCGCGCCCGCCCCGTCTCCCCGGGCTTTAGCTCGCTGAACGTCGCGCTGGCGCGACGACCGAACATGCCCGCCCCCGTGTCCTCACGCAGAAGCTCAAACAGCGGCTTGTTGGATCGCCCGGAAGCCATGCGGACATCGTAGCAGACGCCAGCCTCCCATTCAGAACCCGGAAAATGACCCTCCGCGAGCGGTATACTCTCCGCGCATGGCCATCCGCGACCAGGACATCGTCACCATCAAAGTGCCACCCATGACCCGCGCCGAGGCGGTCTACCTCCCCGAGATCGTCAAGGGGTTCGGCATCACGATGCGCCACTTCTTCACCAGCTTCGGCCAGGGACGCACCAGCCGCGCCCTCCAATACCCCGAGGAACGCCGCGAGCACTTCTCGCCCGAGCAGGCCGGCTTTGAGCCCAAGAACTTCCGCGGCGTGCACCGCCTCAACCGCGACGAGAACGGCCGCGTCAAGTGCGTCGCCTGCATGATGTGCCCGACCATCTGCCCCGCCCGCTGCATCCACATCGAGGCCGCCGAATCCCCCTGGAACGACCGCGAGAAATACCCCAAGAAGTTCGAGATCGACGAGCTCCGCTGCATCTACTGCGGCATGTGCGAAGAGGCCTGCCCCGTCGACGCCATCGAGCTCACCACCGAATACGACATCGTCGGCCTCTCCCGTCAGGAGATGGTTTTCGACAAGGAAAAGCTGCTGCACATGTACGACGTCACCATCGAGAAGAAGCCGATGTGATAGCTTGTCCACCTCGAACACAGGCCGCGGTGCCGGTGGCAAGCGTCGGGACTCGCTCGCGATCCGCGCCCCGTTCCGGTCATCAGACCATCAGCGGCGTGCGTGTTCAGACGAGGCCCTGCTGCTCCAGCAGAAACCGGATTCCCGTTTCCAGATGTTCTGAACTCGCCGCTCCTTCCAGTAGCCTCTCCAACACCCGATCCGACGCGGGCTCCATGCGCGTCGTGTAGCGAGTGATGAAGGCAAGAGGCAGAATCTTCGCCTTGGCGTAGAAGACGTACGAAGGCCTCTCAATGAACGGATGTTCGCCGGGATGAAGCACGCACGCCTGATCCGCTTGGGCTCGTAGCGTTGTGACGCTCACCACCACGACCCGCTCGGCGTTCATGTAGGGATCCGAAATCACGAAATGCAAATGGGCACCGATCGCTACCTCGGTGTAGAGGAATGCGTCACCCAGCTTCAAGCCTGGCGCTTCGATTCAAGAAACCGCCGGATGGCGTCCTCCGTTTCGACCTCGGCCCGGATTGCCTCGGACTCTGATCCCCGCCCTACGGCTTCGAGCACATGCTCGAAGGGAATCTCGCGCGACGAATTTCCGGGGTCGTTCCGCTGCCACTCCGGGAGCGTGTGGGTGTGCTCCACCAGGCTCCAATCGTCATCGCTCCTGAACCGATCGGTCAAACCTTGGATCGCCCGAAGCTGAAACCTGGAGAGTCGGTCGTTCCCGGGATCCCGCAGGAGCAGAACGGAATAGCCCGACTTCTCGATGTACGACTCCCACTCCGGCGAGTGGATGCTCTCACTCTTGATGATGTCAAACGTCTCGCTAAGCACTGGGCCGTGCTTCATGGCGAATGAGCGATCGCCGCTCGCCGTCAGCCCGGTCTCGGCCACCGACTCGCGATCAAGCAGATACATCAATTTCAGGAGTCGAAGGTAGCTCATGCGATGACCGGGCGACTCGCGCAGAAACGCCGCCGCAATCTGAACGAGCTTTGGACAGTCAATCGACATGCACCACTCTTCGCCCTTTTTCCTTCGCTGATCCAATTCAATACATTTTACCCGAATCTACGTTTGGTCTCTAGTAGGAATCCGTGCAGAATTGTCCCCAGAAGTGAATTGAATCCGCGAAATACCGGACCAATCAGACCACAATCGATCCATCTGCACCGTCTGCAACGATTTTTCCAACTTTGCTGGCATGTCCCAAAACCTGGGGCACCTTCCCACTGGAGCGCGAGAACCGCGCCCCGGGTTGCGCTCACCGAGCGCCCCGGGGTTGTGTGGCGTCTCGCGGAGGAAGGAGCGACCGTGAAGTACACCCTTACCGCATTGGCCGGGATGGCCCTCGTTGCTGGTTCCGCGAATGCCGCGTTCTTCAGCTTCGCGTCGGACACCGCCGACCACCACTGGACTTTCTTCGGCGGACCCGCCGCCAATCAGTTCCGCGACGGCATCCTGCCCGGCGGAAAGCTCGATCTCCTCGTCGACGACAACAACGGACCGCTCCCCACCCTTACCTTCTCGACCCGCCTCATCGCCCAATTCGATCTCGCCTACGCCGGCAGCATTCCGCTCGGCAACGGCGACTTCTCCCACAACTACTTCGTCTCCGGAGAGTTCACCTTCCTCGATCTCTCATCAATGAGCCCCCTCTTGGTCACGACCTTCTCCGGAGGCCTCTTCACCGCACGCGGTGGCCAAGACTCTTGGTACAGCACCGCCGGCTTCGGCGCCGACAACTTCGGTGCCGCCTCCATCAACATGTCTTGGCACGGCTCCACCCTCCCAGGCTACGGCCTCCAGCCCGGACAGTTCGTCGATCCCCAGGGATTCCAGTACACACTCTCGGCCCTCAACACCAGCGGACAGATCCCCTATGACATGAGCAGCCAGGGCGTCACACTCAATCGAGACATGTACCCCTCCCAGCAGTGGTTCGCCGAAGGCTCCTACTCCGCCTCCAGCAACGTCCCCACTCCGGGCGCTTTGGTCCTCACCGGCATGGGTATCTTCGCGGCCGCCCGCCGTCGTCGCGCCTGATCGAACCAGACTTCACGCCAGGTTTCACGTTGGTTCTCGCGGCCCGGGGTCGAAAGGCTCCGGGCTTTTTTTCGCGCCCGCCCCCAGTCATGCGCCACAATCTCCCCCTCGGAACCCTGCCTGCCGGCGCAGCTCTCCAAAACCACTCCCACGATCTCTCACGACTCACGGCGTATTTCTTCGTGGCTTCGTGACTTCGTGACTTCGTGACTTCGTGTCTTCGTGTCTTCGTGTCTTCGTGACTTCGTGTCTTCGTGACTTCGTGACTTCGTGACTTCGTGTCTTCGTGTCTTCGTGTCTTCGTGTCTTCGTGTCTTCGTGACTTCGTGACTTCTACTTCATCTCTCTCAACTCTTCCCCAATCCTCTTCGCCGCCGCACCCACTCGTTCGTGCCACGCGCCGGAACCCTCCGCAAAGATCACCGATCGGCTCGCGTTGACCAGCACGCCGCCGCCATCGCGCGTGCGCAGCCTCGCCACGTCCGCCGCCGTCCCGCCCTGCGCCCCATAGCCCGGCACAAGGAAGAACTGCGTGGGCATGCGCGCCCGCAACGCCGCGCCCTCCGAGGCCTTGGTCGCCCCCACCACCGCGCCGACGTCGCTCATGCCGCTCGCGCCCATCCACGCCGCCCCGAGCGCCGCAACGTGATCCGCCATCATTTCCGCGACGCTCCGCCCATCCGCCAGCTTCGGCGTTTGCACGATATCGCCACCGGGATTGCTCGTGCGCACCAGCACGAACACGCCCAACCCCGCCCTCAGATACGGCTCGACCGTCTCCGGGCCGAGGTACCCGTTCAGCGTGATCGCGTCCGCCGATGCGTGCGCCGCCGACGCCGCGTAATGCTCCGCCGTCACGCCGATGTCGCCGCGCTTGGCGTCCAGCACCACCACATACCCGAGCAACTTCGCCAATCGACACGTCTTTTCCAGCGTCGCCACGCCCGCCGCGCCGAACCGCTCAAAGCACGCCGCCTGCGGCTTCACAACCCCCACAAATGGCCGGCACACCTCCAGCACCACCCGGCAGAACTCCGCGAACGCCTCCGACGGCTGGTGAAACCGCGCCCGCAGCTCCTCCGGCAGCTTCTCCAGCACCGGGTCAAGCCCCACGCACGCCGGCGATCCCGACGCGCCGATCGCCTCCACCAGCCGATCCGAAAACCGCCTCGACGCCTGGCCCGCTCCCGTGCTGTTCATGCACCAACAATACGAGCGTGACCACTCCAACAAAGCTCGACCTCAAGAAAGACCGCGGCCTCTCCATCGAGTGGGACGACGGCACGACCTCGTACTTCTCCATCGCCTACCTCCGCAAGATGTCGCCCTCCGCCGACATGAAGCACCTCCGCGAGGAGATCGCCAAGAACCCGCTCACCGTGCTCCCCGCGTCCGCCGTCTCTCGCTCCGGCCCGCTCGTCGCCACCGACGCCGAGCTCGTCGGCAATTACGCCATCAAGATCCGCTTCAGCGACGGACACGACACCGGCCTCTACTCCTGGCAATACCTCCGCGAAATCGACCCGGCCCAGCAACCACCGTCCAAGCCCGCGCCGCCCCAGTGACACTCACCAGGCCCGCTTCGCCTCTTCGACACGTTGCCACTTCGCCTCTTTGCCTCCTCCCCACTTCCGCTCTTTATGCCCGACGCCGCCTCCATCTCCCTCACCTCGCCCCTCGCACCGATCAAGGGGATCGGCCAGCGCACCGCCGACCAGCTCGCCGCCCTCGGCCTCACCAACGTCGGCAAGCTCATCGCCCACATCCCCCTCCGACACGAACGACACGAGGCCGAAACCAACGTCCGCGAGCTGCTCCCCGGTCAGATCGTCAGCACCCGCGGCGAGATCGTCGCGACACGCCCCGTCGGCAATGGCAAACGCTCACGCTTCGAGGCCGTCCTCATGGACGCCACCGGCCGCCTCGATCTCGTCTGGTTCAATGCCCCCTACATGCGCGACAAGGTCATCCCCGGCATGCGCGTCCGCGTGCAGGGCAAGGCCAAGTCCTTCGGCTACGGCCTGCAACTCACCAACCCCAAGCTCGAACCACTCCGCCCCGAACACGCCGAGCCCGATCGACGCGAAGCCAGGATCCGAGCCGTCTACCCCGCCAGCGAGGAGATCGACAGCGCGCGGATCGAACGCGCCATCGACGCCGTCCTCGACGGGGCGCTCCCGCAGCTCGAGGACCATCTCCCCGAGCCCTTCCGCGCCGCGCGCGATCTTCCCGAGCTGCGCGCGGCGTACCGGATGCTCCACCGCCCGGAGACCATGGAGGAAGCGGCGCGGGCCGTTCGCCGCCTGGCCTACGACGAGTTGCTGATGCTCCAGGTCTCCGTCGCGCTCAAGCGGGCCGAGCTGCGCACACGCCTGCGCGCCCCCGCCCTCCCCTGGACCGAAAAACTCGATGCGCACATCCGTGCTCGATTCCCCTTCCAGCTCACCGACGCCCAGGACGAAGTCATCAAGGAAATCACCGCCGACCTCTCCTCCCCCGTGCCCTCCAACCGCCTCATCCAAGGCGACGTGGGCTCGGGCAAGACCGTCGTCGCGCTCTACGCCATGCTCCTCGCCGTCGCCGACGGCCATCAGTCCGCCCTCATGGCGCCCACCGAGCTCCTGGCCGAGCAGCACTTCGCGTCGATCTCGCGCATGCTCAATGGCTCGCGCGTCCGCGTCGCGCTCCTCACCGCCAGCGTCACCGGCGACGCCCGCGACGGACTCCTCTCGGCCCTCCGCGAAGGGCAGATCGACCTCCTCATCGGCACCCACGCCCTCATCACCGACCAGGTCGAGTTCAAGTCGCTCGCCGTCGCCGTCATCGACGAGCAGCACCGCTTCGGCGTGCACCAGCGGGCCGCGCTCCGCTCCAAGGGCGCCGTCTCCAAAGAAGATTCCCCCGGCGCTCAAAGCGTCACGCCGCACGTCCTGGTCATGACCGCCACGCCCATCCCGCGAACGCTCGCGATCACGATCTTCGGCGATCTCGATGTCTCCACCATCCGCTCGCTCCCCGCGGGGCGCAAGCCCATCCGCACCCGCGTCGTCCAATCGCCGCAGCGCGACGAGGTCTATTCGTTCGTCGACAAACGCCTCGAAAAAGGCCGGCAGGCCTACGTCGTCGTCCCCGCCATCGACGCCAGCGAGGACGCCTCGGGCGCCGACATCCGCGGCGTGACCGACGTGCTCGAACAACTCACCAAAGGCCCGCTCAAATCACGCCGCGTTGAAGCGGTCCACGGGCGGCTCCCGTCGCGCGACCGCGAACGCATCATGAAGTCCTTCCGCGACGCCCGCATCGACGTGCTCGTCGCGACCACCGTCATCGAGGTCGGCGTCGACGTCCCCAATGCCGCCATCATGGTCGTCGAGCAGGCCGATCGCTTCGGGCTCTCGCAGCTCCACCAGCTGCGCGGGCGCGTCGGCCGCGGCACGCACGATTCCGTCTGCATCCTCATCGCCGACCCAACCACCGAAGAAGCCCGCGCACGCCTCGCCGCCATCGCCGCCACCGGCGACGGCTTCGCGCTCGCCGAAAAGGACTTCGAGCTGCGCGGCATGGGCGAACTCTTCGGCTCGCGTCAGTCCGGCGCGCCCGCGTTCCGCGTCGCCGACCTCGTGCGCGACCGGGACCTCCTCGCCATGGCCCGCCGCGACGCGATGGACTGGGTCGCCGGCTCGCCCATCCTCGATCGCCCCGAGGAATCTCTGCTGAAACGCCGCGTCCTCAAGGCCCACGGCCAGGGCCTCGCCCTCGGCGACGTCGGCTGACCTCGCGCGTGTGTTTCTGTTAGTCCCCGCTTATCACCGCCTTGGTGCGCACCAAAGTGTCCGTCTTTTTCCCCTCTTTCCAGATTCCCGAAAAAAATCTTCGCGCGATTTCCCACCTCGCGCAACCTCCTCCACGGCCTTGTCTTATGGCCTTTCCTAGTGCCAAGTGCCTAGTGCCTAGTGCCTACTTACAACCGCTTCCGTGCGCACCAAAGTGTCCGTCCGCCCCCTGTGTGGAGAGCGCGTGCGTGAACCCCGCGCCCTCACCGGGGCCAACCGGCGGCCCATCACCCGCCGCGCAACCCCGGCGTCTTTGACAAGTGAATACGTCGGCCCGGCGTGCCACCGATGTCGTCTTCGACATCGGTGCTCTTGGGTGCCGTGCCCAACCGTTTGGCCACGCGCCGTGCTCTCGGGCTCGGCGTGCCACCGATGTCGTCTTCGACATCGGTGCCCATCACGCCACGCGCCCTGCCACGGACGCGTCTTCGCGTCCGTGCGTGTGGTCCTTCGCTAGCGCTGCCCGCTCAGCCGCCCGAACAGCGACAGACGCTGCACGCGCTCGATCCGCACCGGAACGATGCTCCCGATCAGTTCCTCCGCCCGGCGATCGCTCGGCACGTCAAAGAACACGATGTGGTCGCCGTCGGTCCGCCCCGAGAGCTGCGTCGTCGCGGCACTCGGCTCGCCGGCTTCCGGCGCGGAGCACCCGCAATCTTCGTCGTCCTCGTCCGCGTGCGAGTGGATCACCTTCCCGCCGATCGTGAGCGACACGCCGCCGCCGCACGCCTTCGCCGGGCGTTCGCGCTTCTTTTCTTCCATGCGTGAGAGCCCCTCGACGAACACGTCGAGCGTTCGCCCGATCGACTCGCGCGAGAGTTCGTCGGAAATGCGGCTCTGCACATCCAGCGCCGTGTTGTTCCACCGGCGCTTGATCGCGTCGGGCACATCGTCATCGAGCTTGTCGAACGCCGTCGTCCCGGGACGCGGCGAGTACTTGAAAATGAAGCAGTTCTTGTAGCGCACACGCTCGATCAACCCGATCGTCGCCTCAAAGTCCGCCTCGGTCTCCGTCGGGAACCCCACGATGATGTCGCCCGAGATCGAGAGCGGCCTTCCCTTCTCGGGCTCGTGCAGAAACCCGCGGGCGCGATCGACGAACTCCAGATACTCCGCGACCGTGTACCCGCGGTTCATCAGCTTCAGTACGCGGTCGCTCCCGGACTGCGCCGGCACGTGAAGATACCGGCAGACCCGCGGGTGATCGCGGATCACCTCCAGCACGTCGTCGCCAAAGTCGCGCGGGTAGCTCGTCACGAACCGCAGCCGCTCGATCGACGCCACCTCCTCGTGAATCCGCGACAGCAGGTCGGCGAACGTCGTCACGCTCGATCCCGCGAAGGGGTCGCGCCGATGACCGCCCGCGTACGAGCGCCCCTTCTGGGGCTGCACCACGCCGCCGATCGTCACCGCCGCCCCGTGCTCGAATCGGTAGTGGTTCACCGTCTGGCCGAGGAGCGTAATCTCAATCACGCCCGCGTCGGCCAGCTTCTTGCACTCGTCGATGATGTGCTCGGGCGGGCGGTGCACCTCCGCGCCGCGCGTGAAGGGCACGACGCAGTACGTACAGAACTTGTTGCACCCGCGCGTGATCCGCACGTACGCCGATCGCTTGCGCACCGCGCCCGCGCTCGGGTGGTCCTCGTCCATCGTGTCCAGGGGCGACGTCGCCCGCGAGAGATCGAGCATCTCCAGGGAGTCCTGCGCCGCCGCAAGGGTCGCGCTGCGCCGCGAGCTGTTTCCCTGCAGCGCGACCTGGGACGCGCTGCGCCGATCGGCGTCGGTCGCCGTGGCGCGATCAGAGAGGAGCGACTGTCTCGTGCGATACGCGTTGTCGAGCAGCGAGGGCAGCTTGTCGAGCTCGCCCGGCCCGCACAGAACGTCGACCACCGGCATGCGTTTCACGAGCGCCACGCCGTCGCGCTCCGCCAGGCAGCCCAGCACGCCCACGACCAGCGCGGGGTCGTCCTGCTTGCGGATCGCCAGCTCGCCCAGGCGGCTCCACACCTTTTGCTCCGCGTGCTCGCGCACCGAGCACGTGTTGTACAGGATGACCTGCGCGCCCTCGGGCTCATCGACAAAGCGATAGCCCAGCGCGTGGAGCTGCCCGGCGACGAGCTCCGAATCGAGCTCGTTCATCTGGCAGCCGAACGTTTCGAGATAGACACTCGGGCGCGACATGCGGCAAATCGTAGTGGGCTCGCGGGATCAGCCGCCGCCGCCACCGCCACCGCCGCCACCCTGCTGCATCTGCTGGATGATCGGCCCGAGCTTTTGCATGAGCGAAACACCGACCGCCTGGATGCTCTGAAGTTTGTCGGCCTTGATCTCCTCGGCGACCTCACGAAACGCGGCCGCGAGTGGTTCGGCCATCCGCACGAGCGCGTCTCGCGCGGCGGGCGGCAGCTCGCCGAGATCGACCTGAAGCTTCCATCCGCCCTCGCTCGACTTCCACGTCAACGCCTGCGGCGTCGCGGGCACGCTTACCACCGCCGTATCTTCGCTGGGCATGGTAAACGTCGCGTTTGCGACATCGAGTTCGCCCGACGCCCCCATGGCGCCGCCCATCCCACTCATCATGGCGCCGGCGCCGCCCATCGCGTCCGCCAGGCCTTTCTGGAACTTCTCGCGACACGCCCGGTCGAGCTCGCTCTGGGCTTCCATCACCTTGAACAACTGATCCATGGTCGCGGCCAGCTCGTCGGGAATCTGCAGAAGGCCGCGCAGGCCCGTCATGTCCCCGTCCCGAGCCACGCTCGCAAGCTTCTCGACGCTCTGACGCAGCGCTTCCGGCGCTTCGCTCAGAGGTCGGCTCTCTCCGCCGATCGTCGCCGTCTCGGGTGAGGCGGGGGCTTCGTTGGGCGCCGCCTCGGCCGGCGCCGCGTCTTCCGCCGGCTTCGCGGCGTTGGCCAGCACCTCCAGCACATCGAGCTTGTCGTCGCCCGCCGCCGCCGCGAACGCCTCCAGACGCTTGATCACCGCGTCGATCTGCTCCTTGACCTGGCCCTTGGCGCCGGCGGCGCGATAGGCCGAGACCGCGCCCTCGAAGGCGCTCTTGGCGGATTCCAACGCCGTCTTCTTGGCCTCCATCGCCGCCTTGGCGTCGTCCGCGTAGGCCGACTTTTTCGCCAGCTCGGGCGTCACGTTGGCGAGGCGGTCCATGAGCAGCGCGAACTTCTGCTCCGCCTTGGCGCGGTTCCAGTGCAGGTCGCCCAGCGCCTGCTGCGCCGCGCCCAGCGCGAGCTTCGACCCGCCGCCCTTGTCCTCGGTCGCCTTCTTGGCGGTGCCCGCCGCGGTCGAATATGCCTTGGCCAGCGCCGCGTACGCCGTGTCCACCGCGCCCGAGCGGTAGGCCTTGTAATCCTGCACCGCCTTGTCGAGGTTCTCGGCGACCTGGTCCGCCTCCGCCCGCGCGGCGCGGCC
The DNA here is from genome assembly GCA_020853815.1 of Phycisphaerales bacterium. Classification (GTDB taxonomy): domain Bacteria; phylum Planctomycetota; class Phycisphaerae; order Phycisphaerales; family UBA1924; genus JABWBC01. Next base: position 53,773 of record JADYYE010000036.1, on the reverse strand, counting down.
GTCGCTCTTGGACTGCGCCATCCGATCCTGCAGGTGCTTGCGGGCTTCCTCGAGGCCCTTGATCTGGTTGGCCGTGCGCTCGACCGACTGGGCCGCCTCGGCGGACTCGGGCGACATCACGTCGGCCTCCGCGAGATACCGCGCCGCCTGGATGTGGGCCTCGTCGCTCTTCCGCTTGAACGTCGCGGCCTGCGCCACCAGCGGCTCCGCCTGGACCGCGCTCAACGACTGGGCCTGGTCGCGAAGCTTTGCATACTCGGCTTCCGCCGCCGCTCCCTGGGCGTTCGCCGCGTCGGCCTTGGCCTTCAAGTCCGCGATCTTGGCGTCGAGTTCCTTCTTCCTCGCCCCGAAATCGATCGCGTCCCTTTGCTTGGTGACGGTCGACGCACCCAGGTCATTGATCGCGTCGGTCGCGTCGAAGCTCTCGAGCGACGACGCCAGGCTCGCCCGGCTCGCCCACTCCCCGAGCAGGCCGCGCACCAGCGATTCTTTCAGCATCGCCTCGCGCTCGACGTTGACCAGTTCCGCTTTCGCGCCGGTCGACTGGCCCAGCTGCGTCTGCGCCAGCGTCGACATCATCGCCGCGACCTCGGCGGGGGTGGAACCCTCCACGCTCGTGAGCGCGGTGGCGGCGGCCTGGCGCTTCTTGGTCTCAAAGCCCGCGTCGCCCGGGCCCGACCCGCCCGAAACCGTGTGCGTCTCGCGCGACGACTGCACCAACGCCTTTTCGGCGGGAGATCGATCGTCGCACCCCGACACCGTCGAGCCCGCGAGGATCGCGACAACGAGGGCGGCGGAGAGGCGACGGGAACGGGCGGCTCGGGATTGATCGGAGATCGTCATGATCGGGGTCATCCTCATGCGGAATCGAGCGCGGGGCGCTCAGGAAACTCTTGTCCGGTGGGCCGACGCCGGACAAGTGATCGCGCGATTCGTCCGGGCCGCACACTGTAGCAAACACGCGACGAACGCGCCCCAGCCGGGAGCCACGGGCCTTATCGCTCGGTGGGCTGCCCCACCGCCGCGGGCGTCGCCGGGGAGGGTGGAGTGTATTCGATCGGGTAGTCGGTACGCGGCTTGTACATGGACTTGATCCACTCAATCGCCGCGATGTAGCGACGATCGTCCTTGCCTCGGAAAACCGGGGGGATCGTCCGTCCCTTGCCCGGGCCGGGGATGATCGGGTGCGGGTAGGTGCTCTCGCCCGCGGGAAGCCCGAGTTGGAGAAGGGGCGAGCGGGCGGGATCGTCGTAGTCGATGAGCGGGACCAGCCTGGGCTCGGCGGGGCGTGCGGCGGCGGCCTCGGCGTTGGCCTCGGGATTCAGCTCGGGGCCCTTGGCCTCGCGGATCCTGAACCGGTCGAGGATCAGATAGTTGGTGTACACCGTGGAGTCGGAGTTGGGACGCCGATTGTTGAGCATGAGCCGCCCGGCCTCGTTCCCGCCGTGGCAGGCGGAGGTGGCGCACGAGTTGATGATCCAGGTGCGATGGGCGTTGTCGCGGAATCGACGCATGGCGCCCGGGTCTTCGATCACCTGCACCTTGGGATAGAACTCGCGGGCCCGAAGGCGGAACATCAGCTCGAGAATCTGCTCGGGGCGCTTGCGGTGGAGCTGATCCTCCGACTCGCGGCTCTTGGGAAGCAGCTCATGCCCGGCGTACTTCTGGTAGAGCTGGTGCACGGTCTCGTACTCGATCACCATCCGGGGCGGGTCGGCCAGGTCGATCTCGTACACGCGCAGGAGATTGATCTGCTCGGGGGAAAGAACGGGAAACGCGGGGCGCTTGGTGGGGTCCGCCCCGCCGACCTTGCTCTCGTCGGGCGCTCGCTTGCCGGAAGCCGCGTCGAGCCTCATCTGTTCGAGGATGAGGGTGCGGAGTTCGCCGGCCTCTCGGTGGGAGGGGTTGCGCGCGAGCACGCCGTCGACCTCGCGGAGGGCCAGGCGGAGCTGGCCTCGCTCGCGCAGCCAGTCGGCGAGGTTGGCGCGCCGGTCGACGTCATCATCGTCGATCGTTTCTCGCATCTGGCGATAGCGCTCGCGGGTGGTGGGCTGGGGCTCGACCGAAGCCACGTCGGCGGCGGGAAAGTAGGTGTCGATCCCGCCGATCGAAAGGGTGACGCCCTTGGCGGTTTGTTCGCCCAGGACGCCGGTCATGCGCCGCCCGTCGGTGAGGATAACGACCGTCTCGCGGACCTCATCGTCGGGCCCGAGGTCGGCGTCGTCGGGTCCGCTTGGGATGAGGGGCCGGTCGGACTCGAGCGTGGTGTCGGGCTTTGCTTCGGGTTGGGGTGCGGACTGGGGCGGGGGCGTCGGCGGCGGGGTGGCAGGCTGTTCCTGGGCGCGTGCGGCCACGACGGCACCCAACAGGCCACAAAGGGCCCCCACCCAGCGCACTCCCAACCTCATCGACATCAGCGGATTCTCCGCGACGGGGTGGCCCGTGTCCACCCCCACCCCCCAAAGAGACCCCGGGTCGCCACCCGGGCTCTTCCCATACGGGTCAGACGCCCCACCGATGCCGCAAGGTCCGAACAGCGCGCAAAAAAGCCGGGGTTGTGGCCCCGGCCAAGGGAATCCTGGGTGTTGTCGGGGCTTAGGCGGCGCTGGCGGCCTTCTTGGCCAGCGTCTCCTGGATGCGCTGGCTCAGCAGGTCGGGCGTGAAGGGCTTGACCACGTAGTTGTTCACCCCGGCCTTGATCGCCTCGATGACACGGCCTTTTTCGGCCTCGGTCGTCACCATGATAATGGGCGTGGCCTTGTTGGTCTGGCGGAACGCCTTCACGAACGACAGCCCGTCCATGTTCGGCATGTTCCAGTCGACCAGCAAGAGGTCGGGCTTGGCGGCCTGGACCTTGGACAGGGCGTCCTGGCCGTCGCAGGCCTCGACAATGTCGCTGTGCCCGAGCTGCGCCAGCACCGCCTTCTGGATGTTGCGCATGGTCTTCGAGTCGTCCACAAGCATGATCTTCATGACTGCTCCTCAGTCTCTGTCTATCGGCTTGGAAGCCGGTCGGGGTTCGGTGGTTAGGCCTTGACGGACGCGGCGGCGTTGGTGGCGGCGGCGGGATCGGCGGCGGGCTTGGACTTGATGGCGATCTCGATCACGAAGTCGCCGCAGTCGGTCCCGCAGGGGATCTGGATGCAGGGAACGTCGGACTGACGGGCCACGCTGTGCTTGGCGCCGACCACGACGCTGGGGCAGGAGATGCTGACCTTTCGTCCGGCGGGGAAAAGGGCCTTGGCGTTGCCCGAGACCATGTTCACCAGTTCGCCGATGGCGTCGTTGAAGTCGGAGGTCTCGAAGGCGACCTGCTGCCCGCAGAAGAGGGCGACGACGCGTTCGGCGCAGTCGCGGGGGAAGCTGAGGACGACCGAGCCGGTGACGTCGCCGGACATGCCGATGATGCCCGAGACGTCGAAGGGCTGCTGCCCGGACTTGATGGTGGGCTCGCCGATCGAGACCGGGAGTTGGAGCATCGTCGAGAAGACGTTCTGGATGCTCGTGATGAACGGCTTGATGTAATTCGGGTCCATGGTCACTCCAGTTTCGCCGGTTCTCGGCTCTTTCTGCGTCCTTTACGCGTTGGTTCGTCCCTGCGCCATCCGGATCAGTTCCGCGACGTCGATGATGAGGCTGACGCCGCCGTCGTCGCGAACCGTCGCGCCGCCCGCCGCTCCGCCGCGGGTTCCGACGCCGTCGAGGGGTTTGATGACGATCTCCTGCTGGCCGATCAGGCGCGTGACGAGCAGGCCCACGCGCGAGTTGTTCATGCAGAGCACGACGGCGAAGGGCGTCTGGACGCCCTCGGCGGGGAGCTCGAAGAGGTCCGCGGAGCTGATGAGCGGGAGCACCGAGTCGCGCAGGCGCATCACGCTCCGCCCGCCGATCGAGGAGAGCGACGCCGGGTCGGGCTTGACGATCTCGAGGATGTTGTTGAGCGGGACGGCGTAGACCTCGTCGCCCACGCCCACCATCATCGCGGGGAGAATCGCGACGGTGAGCGGGATCGTGATCGACACCGTGGTGCCATTGCCCTGCTGGCTCGAGAGTGAGATGAGGCCCTTGAGCTTCTCGATGTTGGTGCGGACGACGTCCATCCCCACGCCGCGCCCGGAGAGGTCGCTGACCTTGTCCGCGGTCGAGAAGCCGGGGAGGAAGATGAAGCGGAAGACCTCCTCGTCGGGGAGAGCGGCGACATCCTCGGCGCGGACGAGCCCGCGTTCGACGGCCTTGGCGGCGATCCTCTCGCGGTTGAGCCCGCGTCCGTCGTCGATGATGAGCAGCTGCACGTGGCTGCCCTCGTGGCTGGCGCGGAGCGTGATCGTTCCGGTCTCGGGCTTGCCCGCGGCGAGGCGAACGGCGGGGAGCTCGAGCCCGTGGTCGGCGGCGTTGCGCAGCAGGTGCACGAGCGGATCGCCCAGCTCTTCGATGACCGACTTGTCGACTTCGGTCTCGCCGCCCTCGATCACCAGCTCGATCTTCTTGCCGGTCTTGCCGCAGAGATCGCGGATGAGGCGCGGGTACTTGCTGAAGAGCTTTTCCAGGGGCTGCATGCGCGTGCGCATGACGGCGACCTGGATGTCGGCGGTGACGCGATCGAGCCCGGACGCCGCCAGCAGCATCTGCTCGCGTGCCTCCTGCGTGCCGTTGTCGGCGGAGCCCATCTGGCGCGTGATCGCGGCGATGCGGTTCTTCTGGAGCACCAGCTCGCCCACGAGGTTCATGAGCGCTTCGAGGCGGTTCACCTCGACGCGGATCGTGTGGTCGCCGCCCGGCGTCGCGGCGCGCTTGGCGGGCTCCTTGTCGGCGCGGGCGTCACCCGCGGGGGCGGGCGCGGAGTCGGCGGGCTCGGGGATTACGACGGGCGCGGGACGATCTCGCGTGGCGGGATCGGAATCGGCGGTCGAGTCCGCCGCGGCGCCGGAGGCTGATTCCGCGGATGCGCCCGTGTCGAGCGCCAGGGCGTCGGCGGCGGTCGCGCCGGGCGCCAGGAACGCGTCGGGGAGTTCGCCGGAGATGAGCATTTCGACGCGTTCGACGAGCTTGCCGAACGACTTGCCGCAGATGATGCTCTTGCGGAGCGCGTCGGTCTTGGAGTCGAGCATCGACACGATGGCGCCGACGCGCGGGGCGAGCTGGGTTCGAGCGTCGGCGCTGGCGTCTCCGAAGGCCTGGGCGGCGTTGCGCAGGCAGACGCACAGGCGCGTCATGGGCGCGACCTCGAAGAAGTCGACGGAGCGCGCGATGGCGTCGGCGAGGTCGAAGAGCTGGGACGCGGCGTCGCGGAAACCGGAGGGGTCGGAGAGGCGGGCCGCCTGCTCGCGGGCCTTGCCCAGCGAGTCGTCGAGGTCGCCGATGAGGTACTCGAGGAGGTCTTTCTTGCCCTCGCCCAGGACCAGGGGCGTGTCGCCTTCGGCGAGCGCCGGTCCGGCGGGCTTGGCGGGGGAGGCTTCGGCGGCGGGAGCGGCGGCGGGCTTGGCCGCGGCGCGCTTCTGCTTGCCCTCGCCCAGCGCGGCGAGCGCGGCGACCAGGGCGTCGTCGGGCTCGGAGAGCGCGGCGTCCTGGGCGAGCTGGCCCATCTGCTCCTTGATGAGGTCGACGGCCTTGAGCAGCGCGTCCATCGCCTCGCGGTCGATCACCACCACGCGATTGCGGGCGGCGTTGAGGGCGCTCTCCGCGGCGTGGGCGATCTTGACGAGGTTGGTGAGGCTGAGGAACGAGGCGCTGCCCTTGATGGTGTGCAGCGCGCGGAAGACCTGGTTGAGCATTTCCGGGTCGCCCGGGTCCTGCTCGAGCGTCACCAGGTCCGACTCGAGTTGCGACAAGAGCTCGCCCGACTCGGTGAGGAAGTCCTGCACGATCTGTGGATCGAACGAAGACACGCGATGCTCCCGGCCGGCCTGGCCAGCCTTGGTTCCCGACAACTCTTAGATGGTCTTGCTGGTCAGCTTGCGATAGCAGAAGCCCTGGGGCAGGGGCAGGGCCTGGAAGGGCGCCTCGCCCGAGCGGATGGTCTCGGAGTGTCCGATGAAGAGGTACCCGTCGTCCGCGAGCTGGTCGGCGAACATATTGAGCACCTGCTTCTTCATGGCGTCGTCGAAGTAGATCATGACGTTGCGACAGAAGATCACGTCCCACACGCCGTGGCGCTTGGCGCCGAGGCGGTCGCGGAGGTTGTGCTTCTCGAAGGTGACCATCGAGCGGGTGGCGTCGTTGAGGAAGGAGTACGGTCCCTCGTTCTTGAAGAAGCGTTGGCGGATGATGGGCGGCGTCGAGCGCATCGCGTATTCGGTGTACTTGGCGGACTCGGCGACCTCGAGGGCCTTCTCGCTGATGTCGGTGCCGAGGATCTCGATGCGCCAGTCGTTGATGCGGATGCCCAGCGAGCGTTGGATGAGGATGGCGAGGGTGTAGGGCTCCTCGCCGGTGGAGCAGGCGGCGGACCAGACGCGGAGACGCCGGGTCGACTGGCGTGCTTCAAGGATCTCGGGCAGGACGGTCTTCTCAAAGATGTCGAGCTGCGGCTCGTTGCGGAAGAAGCTGGTCTCGTTGATGGTGATGCGGTTGAACATCTCCTGGAACTCGTCGGCCATGTACGGGCCCATGGAGAGGAACTGGATGTACTGGGTGAAGTTCTCCATCTCGAGCTCGGCCAGGCGATGGCCCAGGCGCGACTCGAGCACGTACTTCTTCCCGTCGGGGAAGTGGATGCCCGATCGCTCGTAAATGATCTTCCGCAGGTCGTTGAACTCGCGGTCGGTGATGCTGATCTTCGAGGCGGCGGTGGACATGAGGCTCTCCGAGATCGGGGGCGGTGGTTGAGCGGGAAGGAACGGGCATCAGGCCGCGGCGGCGACCGCGGCGCCCAGGGCGGCCGAGCCGAACAGCTTCTGGAGATCGAGCAGGATCAGCAGGCGGTCGTTGAGCTTGCCGACGCCGGCGATGAAGTCGGCGTTGATGGAGCAGACCATGGCGGGCGCGGGCTCGACGATCTCGCTGGAGATGCGGAGCACCTCGTGGACCTTGTCGACGAGGAAGCCGAGCACGCGGCCCTGGACCTCGACGACGACGATGCGGGTGTCCTCGCCGCGTTCGGCGGTGGGGAAGCCGAAGCGCTTGCGCAGGTCGAGCACCGGGATGATCTTGCCGCGGAGGTTGATCACGCCCTCGACCTCGGGCGGGCTCTGGGGCACGCGGGTGAGGTCCATCATGCGGTTGATTTCCTGGACCGCGAGGATGTCCACGGCGAACTCCTCGCCCGCGACCTCGAAGGTGACGAGCTGGAGCTGGGTGGGGCCGGACGACGCCTGGTGCTGGCTGATCTGGTGCGACATGGCAATTCCTCGAGCGCCTGAGAACGAACGGGCGCGTCTGTCGTATCGACGGAGCTTCGGGGCGACTTCAGCGGAGTTCGGGGGCTGGAGGCTGGGAACCCCCCGTCCGAGGGGGCGAACCGCGAAATCTGGGTAAACCCCTGTTCAGGCGACCTTGGCCGCGGCCTTGCCCCCCACCGCCGAAACAAGCGCGGCGAGGATCGAGTCGGGCGTGCCCGGGGTGGCGATGCCGGCGTCGACCACGGCCTTGGGCATGCCGTACACCACGCAGGTCGAGCCTTCCTGGGCCAGGATCACGCCGCGCGAGGCGGCGAGTTCGCGCCCGCCGATAAGCCCGTCATCGCCCATGCCGGTGAGCACGACGCCGATGGTGGCTTCGCCGGTTGCCTGGGCGGCGGAGGCGAACAGTTCGTTGACGCAGGGCTTGTACAGCGCGGTCTTGGGTTCGTCGGAGATCTCCAGGCGCAGGCGTCCGGCGGGCGTGGCGTGAACGCGCCCGTGCTTGCCGCCCTGGATGATGTAGACGTGCCCGCGCTCGAGGGGCATGTCCTGGTCGGCGTGGTGGACGGCGACGGCGCTGATCTGCGCCAGACGATCGGCCAACCCCTTGGTGAACATGGCGGGCATGTGCTGAGCCAGGATCAGGGGCGTGGAGAGCGTGCGCGGCAGGCCGCTGATCAGGCGTTCGACGACCGGCGGGCCTCCGGTGCTGGAGCCGACGACGACGAGTTGATACTCGCGTTTGGGGAGATTGGCGGGGGAGGTGGGTCGCGGTGGGAACTTCTGCTTGCGAGCCTCGCCGATGGCGCGGAGCTTGGAGATCACCTCGCGGCGCAGGGTCTCTTCGTCGGAGACGTCCTTGGCGATCACGTCGGCGGCGCCGAGGCGCATGGCCTCGAGGGCGTGGGTGCTGCCGGCGGCGGTGAGGGTGGAGCACATGAGCACGGCGGGTCGCAGTTCGGGGCGCAGGGTGCGCAGGCGCGCCAGCACGCCCAGGCCGTCCATCACGGGCATCTCGACGTCCAGCGTCATCACGTCGGGCGCGAGCGCCTGGACCTTTTCGAGTGCTTGCTGCCCGTCCCGCGCGCTGTCGACCACCTTCATCATCCCGTCGGACTCGATGAACTTGGTGAGCATGCGGCGGATCACGACCGAATCGTCGACGACCAATACTCGCACGGGTAACTCCCTGGGGCGCACCTGGCGCGCCGAAGGGATCATCGAGCGGACGCGCGCATGGCTTGAGGGCGTCCTTTCGGCTGGTCCGAAAAAACAAGGCCCGGGATTACCGGGCCTTTCGGGGAGGTTGAGATGGTCGGACGACGGGGTGGTCGCGCGTCGTGAATCGACCGCGAGCGACTACTTGTTGGTGCTGCCCAGTCCCGGCACCTGCTCGGCGCCGACCTTCACCTGCGCGGAGGATTTGGACATCGCATCGCCCACGGGCTCGAAACGCCCGCCCAGGTGCTGCGAGAGGAAGGCTTCGGTGACGGCATTGAACGCGGCGTTGTTCTCCGGGCGGGCGAAGCCGTGGCCCTCATCGGGGAAGAGCACGTAGGTCACGGGGATGTTGGCATTCTTCATGGCCGAGACGATCTGGTCGGCCTCGACCTGCTTGACGCGCGGGTCGTTGGCGCCCTGGCCGATCAGGAGCGGCTTCTTGATGCGATCGACGAAGTTAAGGGGCGAGCGTTCGGCCAGGTGCTTGCGTCCCTCTTCGGTGGAGGGATCGCCGACGCGCTGGGCCAGAACGGGGAAGAAGGGATACCAGTACTCGGGGATGTTCTGCATGAGGGTCTGGAGGCTGGAAGGGCCGACGATGTCCACGCCGCACGCGAAGAAATCGGGCGTGAAGGTCAGGCCGACGAGCGTGGCGTATCCGCCGTAGCTTCCGCCCATGATGGCGACCTTGCCTTTGTCGGCGATCTTCTGATCGACGGCCCAGTTGACGGCGTCGAGCAGGTCGTCGTGCATCTTGCCGGCCCACTGACCATTGGCGGCGTTCACGAAGTTCTTTCCGAAGCCGGTGGAGCCACGGAAGTTGACGGAGAGAACCGCGTAGCCGCGATTCGACAGCCACTGGTGGTACGGGTCATAGCCCCAGTCGTCGCGGGCCCACGGGCCGCCGTGAACCATGAGCACCATGGGGAGGGGCTTGTCTGGGCGTGCGTTGGCGTCGGCGTCGGCCCACTTGGGGAGGGTCAGATAGCTGACGAGGTCCATGCCGTCGCGGCTTTTGAGCACCAGCGCGTGCATGGGCGCGAGGGGGAGTCCCTCGAGGGCCTTGCGGTTGGTGAAGAGGATGGTGGCCTTGCCGGGCTTTCCGTTGTCGGCGCGGTCGTAGCGGTAGTAACGGACCGGGCCGTCATCGTCGGTGTAGGCGACGATCCAGCGTTTGTCGTCGAGCGAACGGCTGACGACGCCGAGGTCGCCGTCGGAGACCGATTCGAGGTAGTCAAGATCGGGCTTGACGGCGGGGTCGATGATCTTCCAGTGCTGGCGCTCGTAGTCGAAGGCGACGGCCTGCACAGTCTTCTCGGTGGGATGCACGAGCGCCTCGCCCACGTCGGCCTTGGGGTCCTCGGCGAGGATTTTCTCTTCGCCGGTCTTGAGGTCGACGGCCTTCAGGGCCGCGGTGTTGCGTCCGCGGCTGTCGGTCATGTAGAGCACGTCCTGGGTCTTGTTGAAACCGGCTGGCCCGGTGGTCATGGAGTCCTCGGGCCCGATGGTCGCGAAGGGCTCAGCCGCGTCGCCCTTGACGCGCACGATCTCCATCTCGGCCTTGGGGGTGAAACGCATGGCGAAGCGGACGTTGAAGTCGTCGTCGCAGATGTAGGCAAGCATGCCGTCGTTCTTGCGGACGAGCTTCATGGCGCCGGTCTTGATGTTGACGCGGTAGATGTCGTGGAGGCGCGGGTCGCGGTTGTTGAGGCCGATGAGGAGTTCATCGGGCGATTTTTCGCTGACGCCCTGGATCTGGGCGGTGGGTCGCAGGGCACGACCGGTGGGTCCGACGAGCGGCTTGCCATCGGGACCCGGGATCGAGTCGAAGGGCGTGAGGTCGACCTGTTTGCCGGAGGTCAGGTCGACGGAATAGAGGCGCCAATCCTCGTCGCCGCCGGAGTCTTGCAGGTAGAGGATGTGGCTGTTGGTGAAGGCCCAGAAATATTGGCGGATGCCGCGGTTGGCGTCGCTGGTGATGGGCTTGGCCTGGTCGGGGTGCTCGACGGGCGCGACCCAGACGTTGAGCACGCCGTTGACGGGGGCGAGGAAGGCGATCTGCTTGCCGTCGGGGCTGAGGCGGGCCTGGGCACGATCGGGGTTTCCGAAGAGCACGTCGCGCGAGATGAGGGCGGTGGGCGCGGCGCTCTTGTCTCCCACGGGGTTGACGAGCGGCGTGTTGTTCTGGGCCCAGGCGGCGGACGTGACAACCATCGACGCCAAGAGAAGGGCGGAGGTGCGGCGGGTCATGGATTCTCCTTCGTTCGATCGCCCGTCGCGGCGCGCGGGGATCGGCAAGTTGTACCGCGTCGGGCCCGCGCGGATTCACGGAATCGCGTGCGGGGTGAGACGGATCGAGGCGTGGGTTCCCGGAGCGGGGCCGCCCGGCTCCGTGCGAGCGACGGCGGCAAGCGAAAGTGCCCAGGAGAGGATTTGAACCTCCATGCCCTTGCGGGCGCTACCACCTCAAGGTAGTGCGTCTGCCAATTTCGCCACCTGGGCAGATGGCCCGGCCAAGGCGTCTGCCGGGGTGGAGAGGATAGGCAGGGGTATGGGCGGGAAGCCAGTGCGGGAGCCAAAGGCAGTAGTGGCAGAAGTGGCGGAGTGGTCAAGTGGACAGGTGGTCCGGTGGGCGGGAGGCCCAGGGCGAGCGTGTGATGGTGCGTGGGAAGGCCAAAGGCGTGTGCATCGCCTAATGTTGGCGGTCGGAGGGCGGGTGTGGCCAGCGGGTCGCGCCGGGAGGGCCACCGACGCCGTGCATCTTGAAAGGCCGAACATGACCCAAGCACCGACCCAGGTGCAGACGCTCTTGGACCTGATCGCCCGCGAGGCCCGCCAATCGGGAGTCTTCGGCGAAGTGGTCGTGTCCTCCGCGCGCGTGGAGTGCGCGGCCAAGGACGCCGCCGAACCTGCGCACTACCGCGTAGACGTGGCGGAGAGCGATGTCGTGGTTTCGCTGGTGACGGCGAACCGCTGGCTGAGCGAGTCGATCGAGTCGGACCTGTTGCACCACGGCGATTCGATGGAGGAGCTGGTCGAAGAGGAACTGGTCGAGCTGGGAATGAGCGGCGTGACGCCGACGATCCAGCATTATCGCTCGGACGACAAGCTCTTCACGTTCAGGTCGAGCGTGCCCGGTGGTGTGAGCGCGGGCGCCAAGGCGATCACGACGTGGCTTTTGGCGTATGAGGCGGCGTTCCGCAACCTGGGCGACATGTCCGGGGGCGAGTAGGACGAGGCGCCAAATCGCCAGATTGCCAAGTGGAGAGAAGAAGAATCAGGAGCCATGCGGGCGCGGGTGCGTGCCGAAAGCTTGGTGAAGGGCGGGTCGGTCTTGAAATGAACGGATCGTGAGCGCGGGTCGCGCGGCGCGAGGGAACAATGGCGGGACGGCGCGGGGGGTAAAGCCGTCGCGCGGCGAGATCATGAACATGCGGGGCGTGAGAGCGCGACGCTGAGGACGGTGTGATGCGGGTCTTGATGCTTGGATGGGAGTTTCCGCCGTTCATCGCCGGAGGGCTGGGCGTGGCGTGCCACGGCCTGACGAAGGCGCTGGACAAGCTCGGGCACGAGGTGGTTTTCATTCTGCCCAAGGCGGTGCGGGCGACGGAGAACGCGCCGGCCAAGCTGCTCAGCCCCGAAACGCTGATGGCCAAGCTGGCGCGCATTCACGGGGCATCGCCGGGCGATCACGGGACGCCGGAAAGCCCCGAGGTTTTCGGCGGCGGATTCCAGTCCATTCACATCCCGGGCTTCGAGCACACGGTTTTTCGCGGTGTTCCCGCGGCGTTTTCCAGCCCCTATCCGGGCGGCGCGCCCGCGGGCTGGTTCGGGCTCACGGGCAGCGCGCCCATCGAGCCCTGGACGCTCGGGAGCGGCGCGAGCGCCGGGTCGGCGAAGCTGTACGAGGACCTGGGCCTGACCACGGCCGCCGCCAAGGCGCTGGCGCAGCCCGCGAGTTCGCCCGCTGGCGTCGGCTATGGCACGGACCTGGTCGGCGACGCGGAGCGGTACGCGCGGCTGTGCGTGGCGCTGGCGCGGAGCGAATCTTTCGACGTGATCCACGCGCACGACTGGCTGACGTATCCGGCGGGCCTGGCGCTGGCGCAGGTGACGGGCAAGCCGCTGGTCGTTCATGTTCACTCGACCGAGTTCGATCGCTCGGGCGCGAACGTCAACCAGCGCATCTATGACATCGAGCGCGCCGGCATGATGGGGGCCGCCCGGGTGATCGCGGTGAGCCAGCTCACGCGCTCGATCTGCGTGCGCAAGTACGGCGTTGATCCGTCGCGGGTGGACGTGGTGTACAACGGGCTGGACCGCGAGGCGTATCAGCCCGCGGCGGACACGGCGATCGAGGCGGGCGACAAGATCGTGCTGTTCCTCGGGCGGCTGACGATGCAGAAGGGCCCGGAGTATTTCATCGCGGCCGCCAAGCGCGTGCTGGAGGTGATGCCGGACGTGAAGTTTGTCGTCGCGGGCTCGGGGGACATGACGCTGCGCATGATCGAGCTGGCGGCGAGCGTGGGCATCGGGCACAAGGTCTTGTTCACGGGCTTCCTGCGCGGCGGCGACGTGGACCGCGTGTTCAGCATGGCCGACTGCTATGTCATGCCCAGCGTGAGCGAGCCCTTCGGCATCGCGGCGCTGGAGGCGATCCATCACCGGGTGCCGGTGATCGTGTCGAAGACCAGCGGCGTGGCCGAGGTGTTGTCGCATGTGCTCAAGGTTGATTTCTGGGACATCGACGAGATGGCCAACAAGGTCGTGGCGGTGCTGAAACACCCGCCGCTTTCGCAGACGCTGGGCCAGCACGGGCGATTGGAGCTGCACCGCCTGACGTGGGAGGGGGCGGCGGAGCGTTGTCTTCGGTGCTACGAGGACGCGATGGCGGGCGTGCGGTAGGCGTCAAAGCGTGCGGATGGTGCGTGCGTGGAGCGGATCGGGTCGAAGGACCGGAAGCGCGTCGGGGCAACCGATCGCGGCGATTGGCCGACGGCGATTTGGCGGGGGGGAAACGGCCCGTCGCGCGACGGGCTACTTCAGTTCCTGCCGGATTTTTTCCTGCATATCGCGCAGGCGGGCCGCCTTGTCCTCCATTTTGGCGCGGTGCTCGACGACCAGGGGCGGCTCGGGGAAGACGAGGTCGAAGGCCTGTCCACCCTTGGCGACCTGTTCGGTCATTTCAATCTTGAACCTCTGGGCGAGGAGGTCATAGGCGTAGACGCGGAGGTCGTCGGGCGCGCGGGAGTACAGGGCTTCGGCCTGGAGGCGTGGGACGATGGAGCAGAGCTGCGCGAAGACGACGCCGGCGACGACCCCGAAGTCTTTGTCCATCATCTCCATGCGGGAGGTTCCGATGTCGAGCGGGTTGTCGCGGGTCTGGGCTTCCATGTAGTAGCGGTGGAATTGTTTGGCGTACTCGATCTGAGCGCGGAACTCGTCCATGTTGCCCGCGAGCAGGCCGCTGGTATACGCGCCCTGGAGCGCGCCGACGGTCTCGCTGACCGCGACCTGGGGCACTTTTTCCTGTTCGGCGATTTCGCGATCGACGAAGTCGGCGAGGGGTCGGCTCATGATGAAGGGCCGCTCGGGGTCGTTCATGTTCTGGTGCGGGTAGTTGCGCAGGTCGGAGTAGAGTTTTTCGGCGATGTCTTTCTGTCCGCGGCGGTAGTAGTAGCGGACCTGGTCCTTGAGGAAGTTCTCGTATCCGGCGGAGTAGAAGCTGTAGACGCGTTGGTCGGTGTCGGCCCAGCTGCGTTCGACGAGGGACTGGAGGATTTCGCCGTAGGTTCGGACGAAATGGACATTGGGCATGGCGAGGTAGAAGGCGTCGTTCCCGGCGAGGAAGTCCAGGACGCTGAAGTAGATCTCGCCGGAGCGGGCGAGTTCCTGAACGGCCTGGATGGTCATGCGATCGGTGTTGATGAAGTCGAAGTTTTTGCGGTTTTCCTCGGTGAAATAGGGGAGCGCCTGCTCGACGCCTCGGGAGGCCCAATAGATGGCGTGTGAGGCGGCGTGGCGCCAATCCAGGGGGCCGTAGTACCGCATGTAGCGGAGCATTCGGTCCGGCTCCATGTGGTAGAGGTCGATGAGAACGCGTTTGCGGACGTGGGCGAGGAGCGCGGGCCAGGCGTCGGCGAAACGGGGGTCGTTGACGAGTTCCATCATCGCGGAGGTCTTGGGCCCGGAGCGTTCCTCGATCTGGAAGCGGAGGGTGGAGGTGATGAGCTCGCGCGCGAACTCGTATCGGCGCAGCAGGTCGGGCCCGGGCGCGGTCCCGACGCGTGCGTGGAGGTCGTCCAGGAGCGTGGCGATCAGGGGGTTTGCCTTGACGGCGTCTTGGAGCGAATCGGGGGCCAGGGTGATGGGTTGGAACCAATCCGCGAATCGTTCGACGGCGGCGTCGCGATCCTTGAGTTCGGGAGAGGGGGGCGGAGGCGGGCCGAGCACCCACGTCCATTCCTCGGCGAAACGGCGTTTGTAGTAGCCGTTGGCGTCGTCGGTGTATCCCTGGACCTTGTGGAGGAAGATCCACGCGAGTTCTCGGTGGAGGAGGAGGTCGTTGGGGTTGGCGGGGATTCCCTCGTCGCGGAGGAGCTGGATGCCCTGGTTGACCCAGTTCCATCGCTCCTGTCGGGTTTGTGTGGTGACGGAGATGTTGTAGGCCATGTTCCAGGCGTGGAAGACCCAGACGCGTGGGAAGCGGGGCTGGAGTTTGGTGATGGCGCTGGAGAGATCGCGAGCCTCGTAGTACTTCCCGGCTTCTTTGAGGTTGTTGGCGCGGATCCAGAGCACGTTGACGAAGAGCCCGCGGAAGGCGCCCATGGCGATTCCCAGGGCGACCTGGGGCGGGTCGTTGTCCGACGCTGAATCGGTCCAGACGAGCTTGCTCCGCGAGGCGGAGGCGTTGACGGCGATGGAGGTCACGCCGGCGAGCGCGAAGAGGACGAGCGCGAGCAATCCGGCGGCGAGTCTGGTGCGAGTGGTGGAGGTCATGGCGTCAGGCGTGCCCCGAGTAGATGGCCAGCTCGCGCTTTCGCAGGACGACGACGGCGGCGAGGAAGAGGACGCCGGCGACGGCGGCCAGATAGGCCACGCCGCGCGCGACGGTATCCCAGGCGAGGCGTCGTCCTTCGACCAAGCCGGCGACCGGATCGAGGTCGCCGTAGAGCCTGAAGACGCCGGCGATGGCGACGGCGATGGCCCGGACCAGGACGGCGAACGGCTTGATGTTTCCCTTTTCGTCGGCGGAGTTGTAGTACTCGAGTGATTTCCAGAGGTACGGGGTAAGCTCGGCGGAGACGAGGGCGCCGACGGCGACGACGCACGCGACGGGGAAGGAGAGGAACGTGGAAGCGAAGATCGCGATCATGGAGATGAAGGCGAGTTTGACCCAGAGGACGATCATGACGCGGAGGAAGTTGGCGCGGTAGCTCCCGTCGGAGTAGGACAGTTCGAGGCCGTCCGGCGGGAACGAGATGGTCAAGGGGTTGGGCGCCCCGCGGAGGGCGTCGCCGTTGAAGACTTCGATGGTGACGCGTCCTTCGTCATCGATGGCGGCGGGAGAGAGGTCGACGGTTTGGGAGTTGCCGAGTCCGACCTCGCGGACGAACGGCTCGCTGCCGGAGACGATCATGGTGAGGCGGTAGAGTTCGTCGGGGGAGTTGGCGCCGGCGTTGACGCGGAAGCGGAAGGTGAGCGGACGCATGGAGTCCTTGGCGGGGCGGAGGCCGTCGAAGACGTAGACCTCGCTCTTGGTGGGCTCGATGGAGCGGTAGGCGTCGCCGAACGCTTTGACGAGGTCGGAGCGCATTTTGGCGCGTTTGTCCGGGGCATCTTGATACCGCGGATTGGCGCGTTGCTCGGCCTCGATCTTCCCCAGGATGGTCTGGTCGAGCGCCTCGGGGTTGATCTCGGGGGGGAGCGCGAGGACCGCGACGCGGGCCGCGAGGACTTGGGTCTCGAGGATCTGGCGGTCCTCGCTCAGGCCGCCGGAGGACGCGACATAGGCCTCGCGCTCGCCCTGGGCGGGCTGCTGACGGAGGTACTCGGTGAAAAGGAAGACCGCCGAGCCGCAGACGAGCAGGAGCACGAGGTTGATGCCGATCACGCCCAGCCACTTTCCGAAGATGTACTGGGAGGCGGAGACGGGCTTGGTGATGGTCTGCCAGATGAACTTGTCGCGTTGGTCGAAGGAAACGGTGGCGGCGGAGAAGACGGCGCAGAGGAGGCCGATGATCCAGAACGAGCCGCCGGTGGAATACTGGAGGAAAGCCTGGACGCGATAGCGGAGCGGGGTCTGGTCGGAGAGGAGCATGGGGATCGCCGAGAGCGCGAAGACGAGGATGACCATCAGCACCAGCGACACGCGCTGGCGCGAGGCCTCGGCGACGGCGGTCTTGGCGATCGAGAGCACGGGCCCCGAACCGGCGAGCACGAGGCGAAGGAGTTGCATGAGGGCGGTGAAGGCGAAGGTGAGGGCGATGACGCCGGCGAACAGCTGGGCCAGTCCGCGGGTGGGCTCGAAGAGGGAGAGAGGCACGACCAGGGCGGCGCCGAGGACGGCCAGGCCGAGGTAGGTGAGGCCGAGGCCGAGCCACACGACGCCGATGAAGAGGAGCGTGACGAGCGCGAGGCCGACGGACATGAGGGTTGGGTCGGAGCGTCCGCCGAGCATGTCCTCGAGAATCTTGGCGGCCTGCTGATCGGGGATGGCGGAGAGGTCGAGCCCGCTGCCCTGGGTACGCGTGAGCAGGAGCGCGCCGATGCCCACCACGCCGGCCAGCGCGATGACGCAGGTCGCGATGATCTTGAAGGCGCGGCCTTGCTGCAGGCGATCGATCGCGCTGAATCGTTCCCACAACGTCACGGCTTGGGCTCCGATGCCTTGGGGTCGGAGGGCTTGTCGCCGCCCGACAGGAGCGAATCAATGAGCGAACGATCCACATTCGAGGGCGCGGGTGGCGCGGCGGGCGAGCGCGGCTCGGCGGGTGTGCCGCCAGATGCGGAACTCAGCGCGCTGGGGGCGGACGGCGTGCTGGGGGCGGGCGAGCTTGCGTTCGGGGCGGCGGAGACGAGTGAGCCGATAAGGGAGTCGTCGGGTCCGGTCGGTGTTGGGGCGGCCTTGGCGGCGGTGGCGGCGTCGCTGGCCGTCACCAGTTTTTCGATGAGTGACTGGCCGGTCTCGCCGGCGCGGAGGAACGCGGCGGTCTGTCCACCCGAGGTGGCGCCGGAGGTCGAGACCTGCTCGGAACGGGCGCGTTCGACGATGTCGAGGAAGAGGTCTTCGAGACGCTGGCGGGGGCGCGAGACGCGGAGCACCGACTTGTGCCCGCCCGAGCGGGCGCGGATCACGCGGTCGATCTCGGCGAGCGTCGCGTCGTCGAGGGTGTCGGCCTCGATCGAGGTCTTGCTCTGGCTCTCCAGCAGCTGCTCGCAGGTGCCCTCGGCGCGGACGCGCCCGCCGTAGAGGATCACCATGCGATCGACGCAGTCTTCGACGTCGGACAGGAGGTGGCTGGAGAGGAGGATGGTCTTGCCGCGTCGTCCGAGTTCGAGGATGAGGTCCTTGACCTGCTTGGTGCCGATGGGATCGAGGCCGGTGGTGGGTTCGTCGAGGATGAGAAAGTCGGGGTCGTTGATGAGGGCCTGGGCGATGCCGATGCGTCGCTGCATGCCCTTGGAGTACTCGCGGACGGGGCGGAATTGAGCGCCGGTGAGTCCGACCATATCGAGGAGTTCGTCGGTGCGTCGGGTGCGCGTTTTGGCGTCGAGGTTGAAGAGTTTGGCGTAGTAATCGAGGGTCTCGCGCGCGTTGAGGAAGGGGTAGAGGTACGACTCCTCGGGCAGGTAGCCGATGCGTTTCTTGATGTCGACCTCGTGGGGCGGCTTGCCGAAGACGGCGAGGCGTCCGCGCGAGGGGCGTAGGAGGCCAAGGATCATCTTGATGGTGGTGCTCTTGCCCGAGCCGTTGGGCCCGAGCAGGCCGAAGACCTCGCGCGGGCGGATGTCGAACGAGAGTTCGTCGACGGCGCGGACGCGGTCGCGCATCCAGAAGTCCTTGAAGACCTTGGTGAGCTTCTGGCAGGCGACGACGGGCGCGGCGGCGCTCGGGGCGTTCCTGGCTGAGGCGGGCGCGGTCACCATCACACATTCACTCCGTGGCGGGCGTCCTGGACTCTTCGATGACCGGCCCGCGGCGGGGCCCGTGCGTGCCCCCGCCCGACGCGTTCCTACTTGGGCTTCATCTTTAGGCTGCGGTCGACATCGTGCTGGGATTCCTGCTGCTTGCGCTCGCGCTCGGCGGCGGAGTCCTGGGCTTCCTTGCGTTTGCGGAGGATGTCGAGTTCGCGCAGGATGTCCGGGTCGGCGTTGAGGAGGAGTTCGAGGGTTCGCGTGCCGGGGGGCGAGGCCATGAGTTGCACGTTCTCGCGCGCGTACATGGCGGTGATCGCCTCCTGCCATTCGCGGTTCACCATCGCCAGCGGGTTGGATTTGTATTGCTCGAGCTTCGCCTGGTAGCTGATGAGCTGGCTCTGGCGCTGGTTGACGATTTCGCTGCGATAGAGGCGGGCCTGGGCGAGAATCGACGCGACCTCGCCGGACGCGGCGCCGGACGCGATCGCGGCGTCTTCGACCTCGACGGGCTCGCCGTCGAGCAGCTTGTAGATGGTGGCGAGCACTTTCTCGGCCGCGGGCTGGTCGTTCTTCTCGGTCTGCAGTTCGTACTGGCGGATGAGCGCGAGGAGGGCCGGGGCGGCGGCGCCGGCGACCTTGTTGAGCTTCTGCTCGCGTTCGGAGCGGGCCTTGTCCTGCTCGGTGCCGGCGTTGGACGCGGCGGTCTGGACCTTGGCGAAGCTGTCGCGGACGTAGAGCGGGGGCATCTTGTCCTTCAGGATCAACTGCTCGATGACGATGCCGCTCCGGGCGCGATCGAGAATGGCCTGCGCGACGTCGCGTGCGTTGGCGGCGACGGAGGCACGCTCGCTGGCGGACTGCTTGAGCAGGTCCTCGATGCTGGTTTGTGAGACGGCCTGGACCACGCCGCGTTGGACGGCGGCGCGGACGATGGCGGCCTCGTCGGTGGGCATGATGCTGGTGGCGTATTCGCCGGGCTTGACACGTCGGTACGACGCCTTCCACTGGGTGTGGGCGACGTTGCCGTCGCCCGTCAGCACGGCGCCTTCGTTCTCGGGGTTGAGCTTGGGGAGCTTTGGGAGCGAGTCGATCGGCTTTTCCTTGTCGGCGGGCGAGACGCGGACCCAGAACTCGCTGTCGAGGTCGACGCTCTCGGCGCCGGTGCTGACCTTGACCATTTCGCCCAGGGGAGCAGGAAGGCTGAACTGGAAGCCGGGCTCCAGGCCGTCGGCGTCGATCTTTCCGAACAGGAGTCGGATGCCCTGCTCGTTCTGTTTGACGGACTGGAAGCCGCTGAGGACGTAGAGGGCGGCGAGCACGACCATGCCGATCTGGACGAGGCCGAAGGTGATTCGGAGTGCATCAGCGAGCGACTTGTGGGCCGCATCCATGAGCGCGCCGGGCGACTCCATCTCGGAGCCCTGTCGGAGCGTGATGGACTTGGCTCGGCGCGTGAGCCTGGGCGAGGCCTGGGGCTCGCCGGGTCCGCGCTCGGGAAGTGGTTGACCCTGATCGCTCACTGGCCGCCCTCCGTCTGCTTGGCGGGCTGCTGGGAAAGGGCGCGATCGAGGTTTGGCATGGCGGGGATCTGGCCCTTTTTCAGGCCGTTGAGCGAATCGGGCTTGACGAGGTCAAAGCCGGGCATGCTGGTGGGAAAGACGAAGGTCATGCGCTTGGCGGTGGCGTCGCGCAGGAACTCCATGCGGCGGAGGAAGACGGCCAGCTCGGGGTTGCTGTTCATCTGGCCCAAGTAGGTGGCGGCCTCTCGATCACCCTGCTTGCGGATTTCCTGGGCGCGGCTGTCGGCGAAGGCCCGGATCATGCGCGCCTCGTTCTCCGCGGTGTCGCGGATGGCCTGGGCGACGGCCTGGCCCTTGGCCTCGATCTCGGCGGCGAGGCGATCGCGGCTGGCGCCCATGCGCTCGAAGACGGCCTTGGTGGTTTCTTCCGGGAGCATCACGCGGGTGACGCCGACGTCGACGGCCTCGATGCCGTAGTCCGCCAGCGAGACGGTCTTCTCCCCGCCGGCGGTGGCTTCGCGGATGACCAGGCCGGAGAGAATGGCCTTTTCAAGATCGGGGAGCTTGGTGGCGCCGGCGGCATTGAAAAGGTCGGACATGGCGAACTTGCTGGTGGCGCCGATGGCGGAGCGGAGGTTGGACTCGATGATCTCCTGGGCCTTGCGGAAGTGGTCGGCGGAACGGTCGCCGGCGACGCTGAAGCGTTCGAAGAAACGGAGCGGATCCTTGACGCGCCAGAAGCACGCGGCCTCGACGATGATCTGACGATTGTCGCTGGTCTGCTGGGTCTGGGCGCGGGTCTGAACGACGCGGAGGCGCGTGTCGTACTTGGTGACGGACTGGATCGGGCTGGGCCACTTGAACTTCAGGCCCGGGTCGAGCTTGAGCGAGTCGTCGCTGGCCTTGCCGAACGTGGTCAGCACGGCCGCCTCGGTGAAGCGAACCTGATAGGTCATGCTGAATGCCAGCAGCACGACCAGAAGCACGCCCGCCAGCACGATGATCACCAACCTCTTCACGCCGTCGCTCCTGCTCAGGGCTTATGCCCCGTGAAACTCTGGAATCGAACCACTCGGACCCGCGCGCCCCAAGGCGCCGAACGTATCACTCACCCAAGGCCTTGCGTCGTTCGGGATCGAAGGTTGCGGCCCCGTTATCCACGTCTTTGATGTCCCAATTGACGCGGAGATCGGGCACGGAGTCGTCGGTGACGTAGACGCGCGCGTCCTTGATGGCGGCCTGGAGGGACTCAAGGTACTGGGAGACCTGGAAGAGGGCGGGGTTGGCTTGGAAGGCCGCGATCTGGCCTTGGTAGCGGGCGGCCCGTCCGCGTTCGCTCATGTGGGTGGCCCAGCGATCGGCGCGGGCCTTCTGGACGAGTGAGGCGGCGGCGCCGCCGGCGGTCTCCAGGAGCGTCTGCACCTTGAACTGCTGGTCCTTGATGGCGTTCTGGTCCGCGCCGGAATCGGAGAGTTGGGCAAGCGCCTTGAGCTCGGCGACGATCTTGTCGGCCAGCTCGACGCTGCCCACGACTTCGGTCAGCCTCTGGATGCGGTCCTTGCGGGCGTCTTCGAGGCGGGCCTCTCGCTTTTGTTCGGCTTGGACGACGAACTCGAACTTTTCGGCCGATTCACGCGGCGGATGCACGCCGTTGACGCCCACGAACACGGCGCGGATTCCGGCGCCCTTGGCGCCGCCGTTGGGGATGTCGTTGAGCGCGGCGTTGATTCGTTGGTTCAGATTTCGTGCGAGGCGTTCGGGGTCGCCGCCCAGGACTTCGTCGACGCTTTGGCCGGAGAAGAACTGGACGATCTGTCGGCGGGCGACGGCGCCCAAGATCGCCTCGCGGGTCTGGTGGTCGCCGAGGCGGTCGTAGAGCTCGACGTTTTCGATGACGTAGTGGAGCGGGATTTCGGCCGAGACGAGGGCGACGTCGCGTCCCGCCGCGGCGGACTCGCCGGCCTTGGCGTCGGTCGCGCCGGGCTGGACGATCTGATAGACCTCTTCCTGGGCGTGTTCGTTGGTCCAGAGGATGGCCTTTTTGGCGTCGACAGGGGGGAGGGAGCCGAGCTGGACGACGCGGACGCCGGTGGTGGTTTGGCCGACGACGGCGCGGTGTCCGTCGCCATCGACTTCCTCGAAGGTGGGAACCTCGACGCGTTCGATGGGCCAGGGGAGTTTCCAGTGCCAGCCCGGGCCGACCTCGCGCTGGAAGGCGCCGAAGCGGAGCACGATGCCGCGCTGGTGTGGCTCGACGATCTCGACCGCGGACATGGCCCACAGGAGGACGGCGGCCATGGCGATGAGCGCGCCGAGCGATTTCGAGATCAGGTTGTAGAACCAGCTGGAGGAGACGTCGAAACCGAGCTGGTAGTTGATGGCGTCGCTGATCGAGGCGGCGATGCGATCGGGGGCGGCGATGAAGCCCAAGATGCGGGAGTCGAAGGCGGGGGCGGGCATCACGCCGGCCTTGCGCGGGCGGTAGAAGTTGAGGAGGAAGTTGGCGAAGACCTCGGCGCCGAGCGCCATGATCGCGATGGGGAAGACCAGCGGCAGGGCGCGGCGGATGGCGTCGCTGCCCGCGAGATCGGCGAAGGAACCGACCGCGATGCCCAGGCCCATAAGGGCGGCGCCGACGATGGCGGCGGCCCCGGCGCGGAGGTTCGACCAGATGGCCTGCTTGGCCATGCCGGAGATGAAGCGGGCGAAGATGAAGCCGACCACGCCGGTGAGGAGGCCGATGGCCAGGCCCCATCCGAGGGTAACGTGGGCGTCGCTGGGGTTGACGGGCGCGTCGCTGGCGGCGAGGAAGGCGCGGGCGGAGGTGAGGCGCCAGTAGCCGACGCCGAGGAACGCAAGGCCGAGCACGACGCTGACGATGGGGAGGAAGAGGCGGTGCATGGCGGCCAGACGCTTGGCCGCGGGGCGGAACTCGCCGGCGGAGGTGTCGAAGACAGAGGTGGAGGCGCCCTGCTGGGCGAGGGCCTCGGCTTCGAGGGCCTCAACGCGTTCGCGTCGGTGCTGGTCGAAGACGATCGCGAGGGCGAGCCAGATGGGCACGCCCAGGATCGTGTAGGCGGAGGCGGTGGCGGCGGCGTGGTCCCGTGTGATGATGCCGTAGACCACCAGGAGCGCGGCGAGCGCGCCCTGGAGCACCATCCCGAGAATGCAGCGCCCGGTGGCGATGCGATAACTGAGGTAGTCAGCCTTCATCCAGCTCCCCGGTCAAGCACGAACCAACCCGCCGCGGGCATGAACGCCGCGCGGCCCCGGCACGCCGACGGTGGCGTGGCCCGGGCTCCAAGGGGGTGGTATTCTGCCAGCCGCGTCGCGCCGTGTCCACTCCCGTGAACATTGACCTTTGCGCCGGACAAAGACCGACCCCCGTTACGACCATCCAGACCAATACCCGATCGACCCAGCGGGGTCGGATCGGACCTGACGATACGGGCGCGCCCGCCGAGGACGGAACACGACGAAGCGCCGGACATGCGCACGAACGGCGACAAGGACGGCAGACCGCCGCCCTTCTCTCGCGGAGAATCCGCGGAATCGACGCGTTGATGTACGCCCGCCGCGAACCTATGTTCGTCTCGGTCGGAACAATGGTGGGGAATTCTTTCCCTGATCCGGGACGCCCGATCGAACCAGTATGTAGACTGACGCTCGCGGAAGCTGACCCACCGATGCCAGCGCAACTGATCGCCATCGCCCGCAACGCCTTCGTGGAAGGGATCCGCCAGCCGGTGTTCCTGCTGGTGATTCTGCTTTCGGGGCTACTCCAGTTTTTCACGACGTGGAACACCGGGTTTGCGATGGGCTACGACGAGACGGGCGAGGTCTCGGGCGACAACAAGCTGCTCTTGGACGTGGGGATGGCGTCGATTTTTCTGTGCGGGATGATCCTGGCGGCGTTCGTGGCGACCAGCGTGATCAGCCGCGAGATCGAGAACAAGACGGTGCTGACGGTGGTGAGCAAGCCGGTGGCGCGGACGGTGCTGATCCTCGGGAAATACCTGGGCATCGCGGGTGCGATCGTGCTGGCGATGATCCCGATGATCGCGTTCCTGATGTTCGCGCTGCGGCATGGCGTGATGAGCACGGCGGCGGACGACCTTGACATGCCGGCGATCGCCTTTTCCGCGGGGGCCGTGGTGCTCGCGCTGGGGGCGGCGGCGTGGTGCAATTATTTTTATGGCTGGAGTTTCCCGCAGGTGTCGGTGGTGCTTCTGGCGCCGCTGTCGGTCGTGGGATATCTGTCGGTGCTGCTGGTGTCGAAGCACTGGTCGCCGCAATCGCCGGGGGCGGATTTCAAGCCGCAGATCCTGACGGCGTGCGGGTCGCTGACGATGGCGGTGCTGGTGATGACGGCGGTGGCGACGGCGGTGTCGACGCGTTTGTCGCAGGTGATGACGATCGTGGTGTGCTTCGGCATCTTCGTGGGCTCGTTGCTGTCGAACTATCTGTTCGGGCGGCACGCGTTCAAGAACGTACCGATCGCGACGATTGCCGAGGTCCAGGCGGTCGGGATGACCAGCGAGGGCTTTGACACGCCGGGAGACACCCTGAAGATCACGCTTCAACTCCCGCCCAAGGTCGCGTTGAAGCCGGGTGATTCGTTCTATTTCGGCCCGTCGCCCAACGGGGCGGCGATGTACGTGTCGGAGTTCGCGTCGTTTTCGGGCGACCTCTCCAAGAGCGAGTCGTTGTTGAGTCGTTCGGCCCCTTCGGGGGTGTACATCACGGAGCTGTTGGACGATCGCAGCATGACGGTTCGGAACCTTGGAGGTCGGGCGCAGGCGGTGGTGAAACCACCGTCGGCCGGCGACTATGTCTTCACGGAGCCGACCAAGGTGGGCCCGATCGCGCTGACGCTGTGGGCCGCCAACCCGAACATGCAGTGCTTCTGGCTGCTGGATGCGGTGACGCAGAACACACGGGTGCCGGCGCGGCACCTTGGGATGATCGCTCTGTATGGGCTGCTGGAGATCGGGGCGTTTCTGGCCCTGGGCGTGGTGCTGTTCCAGGGGCGGGACGTTGGGTGATGGGGCGGCCAGGCGGGCGTGGGCGGAATCCGGGGTCCGGCTTGCCGTATAATGGTTGAGCCGCCCGTTTCCGGGCTTGGCGATTCTGTGGAGAACGAACATGGCCGAAGAAGTTGACAAGGGCAAAGTAATCAAACTCGGGCTGGCGGTGGTGTGTCTGTTGGCGGCGGGGTATCTGATCGCTGCCAGCCAGGGGTGGGTGCCGGCGTTGTGGGGTAGCGAGCCTCCCAAGCAGGTGGAGAAGCAGGTCTCTCCGCCGCAAAAGGAGCAGTTGGAGAAGGACATTAAGGAGATCGAGCAGAACCCCTCGCAGAATTCGCCGGGCTGAGTCGGGCGAACGCCTCGGTTAGATGTGAGCGATAAGCCCGGCGGCGTACCCGTCGGGCTTTTTCGTGCGCGCTCGGCACGCGATCCGGTCGGACGCCAGAAACAGCACGGGCGATCACGCGATGGTCGGCGTCGCGACCAGTCGTCGGCGGAGAATCGCCAGCAGCGTGTCCGGGCTCTCCATCACGCGATCGCCCGGTCGGAAATACACCTCGGAGAGCGTCTCGCCGGCCTTGGGCGGGAGCGCCACCACCGACTCGCTGGGCTTGGCCGGCGCATTGGGGCGCGGCCACGTCGACTTGCTCGGCGCGGGTTTGTCTTCCTTGGGCACGGCCTTCAAACGCTCCGCGATCAGGTTGGGCTCGGGCGTGCGGAAGATCACGTCCTTGTCGCGGATCGTTGCCGTCTTCACGCGCAGGTTGGCGAGGGCGATGCGAAGCTGCGCCAGCTCGATCAGCTTCTTCACCGGCAGGGGCGGCTCGCCGTACGCCTCCTTCAGATCGACCTCGACCTGCGTGAGGTCCGCTTCGCTGGCCGCGATCGAGAGCCGCCGGTACGCCTCGAGGCGCCGCTGGTCCGACGGGATGTACGGCTTGGGGATCACGCCGGACACGCCGATCTCCACGCTGGTCTTGCTGGGCGGATCGGGGCGTTTCTCGTGCTTGAGTTCGTGCACCGCGTCCTCGAGCAATCGGCAGTACATCTCGTAGCCGACCAGCGCGATGTGACCGGATTGCTCGGCGCCAAGGATGTTGCCCGCGCCGCGGATCTCCAGGTCGCGCATCGCGATCTTGAACCCCGCGCCCAGCATCGAATACTGCTCGATCGCCTTGAGCCGCTTCTGTGCCACCTCGGGCACCGGGCGGTCGGGGGGGAGGAGCAGGTAGCAGTACGCGCGGTGCTTTGACCTTCCGACTCGTCCCCGCAGCTGGTGCAGGTCGGCCAGCCCGAACCGATCGGCGTTGTTCACGATCATCGTGTTCGCGGTCGGGATGTCGATGCCCGACTCGATGATGGTCGTCGAGACGAGGATGTCCGCCTGACGGCGTGTGAACTTGAGCATCACGTCCTCGAGCTCGTCGGGTGACATCTGCCCGTGCCCGATCACGATCCGCGCCCCGGGCGCCAGCTTCTGCACATCGTCCGCGACCGTCCTGATATCGCTCACGCGGTTGTGAACGAAATACACCTGGCCCTCGCGTGAGAGCTCGCGCGCGATCGCCTGGGCCAATCGGCGCGCGTTGTACGGGATCACCTCGGTCACGATCGCGCGACGATCGAGCGGCGGCGTGGCGAGGCTTGAAATATCCCTGATCCCCAGCATCGCCATGTGCAGCGTGCGCGGGATGGGCGTCGCGGAGAGCGTCAGCACGTCGACCGTCATGCGCAGGCGCAGCAGGCGCTCCTTGTGCTCGACGCCGAACCGCTGCTCTTCGTCGATGATGACCACGCCGAGATCGCCGAAGCGCACGTCGTTTGAGAGCAGGCGGTGCGTGCCGATGATCACGTCGACCTGGCCCTTGCGGACCATCGCGAGGATCTCGTTGGCCTCTTTGTTGCTCTTGAAGCGTGACAGGCTCTCGACGCGGAAGGGATAGCCCGAGAAGCGCGACTTGAACGTCCGCTCGTGCTGCTCCGCGAGCACCGTGGTCGGCACCAGCACCGCGGCCTGCTTGCCGAATTCGCACGCCTTGAACGCCGCCCGGATCGCGAGCTCGGTCTTGCCGAATCCGACATCGCCGCAGAGCAGGCGGTCCATCGGGCGATTGGCCTGCATGTCGCGTTTGATCTCCGCCAGCGCCGCCAGCTGGTCGGGAGTCTCGTCGTAGGGAAACTCCGCCTCGAACTCGGTCTGCCAGGGCGTGTCCGCCGGAAACCGGATCCCCGGCATGTGCTCGCGGGCGGCGCGCACCCGCATCAACTCCGCCGCCAGGTCGCGCACGCTCTCGCCCGCCCGCTCCTTCTGGCTCTTCCACTTCTGCCCGCCCAGCGTCGAGAGCGGCGGCTTTCCGCTGAACCCGCCGATGTACTTCTGCACCTGGTCGATCTTGCTCACGGGCACATGCAGCTTCGAACGCCCCGCGAACTCGAGCGTCAGGTGCTCCTCCGCGTCGCCGATCCGCTCGTTCCGCTCGTGCCCGGGCAGGTCGCGCGGCTTGAGCAGCTGCAGCCCCACGAACCGCGCGATGCCGTGGTCCTGGTGCACCACATAGTCGCCCGCCTGGAGGTCCAGGAAGGTGTCCATCGCGCGCCCGGCTCGCATCCGCCCCGCGCGCCGGCGCATCGTGAAGCGGTTCAGCAGCTCGTGATACGGCACGACCGCGATCGCTTCACGCCCCTCCCACGCGAACCCGCGGTGGATGTATGCGTCGATCACCTCGGGCTTTGCGCCCGGCGCGTGCTGAGAGAGCAACTCTCCCAGGCGCTGGCGTTCGCCCTCGTTCTGGCACGACACGATCACACGCCGACCGCCCGACAGCGCCGCCAGCTCCCCCACCGCGGCCTTGGTGTCCTGATCGAACGCCTGGAGCGCCGAGATCGGGAGCGAGATCCGCTCGTCAGCCTCGGTCGCCCCCGACGAAAACTGGTTGATTTCCGCGACCGCGCTCGCGCTCGTCTGCAGCTGCTTGAGCACCGCGGGCGGGCCGAGGATCCCGCGCGGGTCCGTCACCCGCTCGTAGTACCCGCGCGCCTGCTCGACGATCTCCATCGTCTCGGCGAGGATCACGATCGTGCCGCGCGGGAGCAGCGTCGCGAGCCCGACGGTCTTGTCGTCGCTCTGGAACTTGCCGGGCTCGACGCACACGATCTGCACGCTCTGCACGGCGCGATCCGAGCCCATGGTGTCGAGGTCGATCTCGGTGATGCGATCGGCCTGATCGCCGAAGAAGTCCAGGCGCGTGGGCGCACCGCCCGGCGAGAAAACGTCGACGATGCCGCCGCGGATCGCGAACTCGCCTTGATCTTCGATCGCGTCGCGGCGCCGATAGCCCGCGCCCTCCAGCCACGCCGCGAGCTCGGTGAGTTTCACCGTCTGCCCGGCGGAGATCGTCCGCGCCAGCGTGTCCAGCCCCGACGGCGCGGGGACGGTCTGCATCAGCGCCTGGATCGGGGCCGCCAGCACACGCGGCGTTCCCGGCGTGGTGATCAGCTCGCGCACGATCGCGAGGCGCTCGGCGAACAACTCGGCGTTGGCCCCGCCGTCGGCGGTGGCGGCCTCGAGCGCCGGGAATCGCGCCACCTCGCGCCCCAGCGATTCAAGCTCGTCGCGGGCTTCGTCCGCGTCGTCGATGTGCGCGACGACCAGCACCACCGGCGCGCGGGTCATCGCCGCGATCGCCGACGCGAGGAACGCCGTCGACGAACCCGACGCGCCCGCCGCGATGACGCGTCGCCCGCGCGAGAGCGCCTCGGCCAGCGCTGCCGTGGTAGGGTCCGCCTGCAGAAGTTGAACGGGATCGACGGGCACAAACGCTCCCGCGCAAACGCCGGCACGCCACGCACCGCTGCGAGGCGTCGCCGAAGACTCGGTTGGGCAATGCTAGGGGCTTGGTGCTGTGGCTCTCAAGATCGGGGGTCGCTTGCCGCGACACGATGAACGCTGGGATCGGCTTCCAGGGTCTCCGGGCCGCACGCGCGCTGAGAAGCTACGACGCGTCCTTCGGAGGAACGCACTCCACCAGCGGCGTCACGCGTTCGATGGTGCCCTTGCCGATGCCGCGAACGCGATCGAGGTCCTTGGGCGAGAGGAACGGCCCGTCCTTCTCTCGCGATTCCACGATCCTCGCCGCCAGGGCGGGCCCGATCTCTGGGAGCAATTCGATCTCGGCGATGGACGCCGAATTCAGATCGATGACCGACGCCTGCGGCAAATCATGTGCGGATTCGCGCTCCCGCGCGCGTTGTTCGAGCAGCACCACGCCGACGACCACGGCGCACGCGATGCACAGAGCGATCGCGATGACCCGATCGGCACGGAGATCGAGTTGCGAGCCTTCGGGTTGCACGCCTCACACTCCGGCGAGCGCGGCGAACGATTTGCCGGCCCGGAGGGCCTGCCTGATCTGCGCCATGCGCAGGGCCGCGGGCTTCGGCGTGCCCGCGTTGGTCGCGATCCCGCCGCCCGGCATCTCCGCGCGTGGCGAGCCATCGCCCAGATCCTGCCAGCACACGCTCTGCACGTAGGGCTTGGACACGCAGATCGCCAGGAGCTTTCCGAGCCAATCCGCCTGCGTGGACTCGTTCCAGGGCGTGCGCCAGAAGCCCCCATCGCGGGCCGGCTCGCCGCTCGACGCCGTCGGCGCGCTGGGCACGCCGGCGGCCGTAATCACAAGCGGCTTCTGCAGCGACGCGTAGCGATCCAAGAGCGACGAGATCGCCATCAGGTCGCGCGTGGTGCGTCCCTGGGCCGCGTGCCCCATCTGGAGGCGCAGACCGATCGCGTCCACCGCCAGCCCCGCCTGCACGATCGCCTCGGCGTACATGTGCGGCGGGAGACTTCGCTTCTGCTCGGCGTGGTAGTCGCCCCATGGCTGCGCGATGTCGACCTCGATCTTCGCAGCGGGGTGCAGCTTCTTCACGACCAGCACGCAGAGGCGCGTCAGGTCCATGATCTGCTCGAAGCTCAGCTTGAAGTTGGTGTTGACGTGGAGCCCCGAGCACACCGACCAGCGCGACACCGTGCGCCGGTATCGCGTCACGATCTGCTGCACATGGTCGTACACCAGTTCACGCAGCGTCTCGTAGTCGTTCTCCCAGATATACAGCCATTCGGGCACACACGACGCGCGCAGATCGATCAAAGGTCCGCCGAATACGGGCACTTTCGCGTGGCGAACCGCCCATTCGATCCAACGGTCGGTCGGGGCGAAGTCGTACTTGCCCTCGCCGGGTTCGAGGTCGACCCAGCGCATCGGGCAGCGGAGAAAATCGCACGCGCCGGCCGCGACTTTCTGCAGGCCCTCGTTGAACTGGTCGGGCCCGACGGCGCAGCCGACCAGAGGCGCGCCGGGGAGCACGGCGTGGTCCGTCCCTGGTACGACCACGGAGTGCCCGAGCGTGGGCGCTTCGCCCACGATCGACGTGTACTGCTGCGACGCCTTCGCGTAGGCCTTGCCCGAGAGACGAAGGTCCAGGGCGCGATCCGCGTGGCGCATCGCCAGCTTGTCGCCCGCGTCGATCGCCTGCGCCAGCGCCGCTCGCGCCAGGCGGTCGGCGTCGATCGCCGTCCCGTCCTTGGGGCCGCGCTGCGCCACGATCGCCTGCGTGAAGGTCTGTCTGGCCAGCTCGAACTCCTGGAGCACCTCGTCGTCCGCGGGGAGGTCGAACATCCCCCACTCTTCGAGGCGGTTCAGGAACTCCATGATCCGGTGGCGGGCCAGCTCCAGCGACAACAGGTACGGCGTGTCGCGCTCGGGGAGCAGCGTGGTGCGGAGGGTGAGCACCCCCTGCGTGCCGTCGCCACCCTTGGGGATCGGCTGCTCGGCGGCGAGCCTGCGGAGCGTGGGCGAATCGACCGGGTATTGCACCGTCAGGGCCGCCGCGTCGGTGGAGGCTTTCTCACAGACGAGCTTGCCCTGGTCGAGCCTGACGGGCGACTGGAGGGGCAGCTCGCCGGCGATGCTGGTGTACGCCAGGCGCACCGGCCACTCGCGCAACGGACCGTCGGAATCAAAGACCGCGAAGCTGAGCATGCCGCGAGCCGACCTCCAGGTGCGCGGCACGAGACACCGCGCGGGAAGACCATCATTGTCCGCTTCCCGCCTCGGGCCGCAAGTTGGAGGGCAGGAATCTTGCGATCCCACCCGCCCGGAACCCGACAAGCCCCGACTATCCTTGTGCCATGACCGCCGCATCGAACCCCTCATTGGCAACCGTCCCTGGCCTCTTCCACACCGACCTGGCCTTGCCGGGGATGCGTCGCGGAAAGGTCCGCGATGTCTACGACCTTCCCGACTCGCGACTCCTCATCGTCGCCTCCGACCGCATCTCGGCCTTTGACGTGGTCATGCCGACGCCGGTCCCGGGCAAGGGCCGCCTGCTCACCAAGCTCTCGCTCTTCTGGCTGCGGTTCATCGAATCACGCGGCCTGGCCGTGACGCACCTGCTCAGCGACGGCGCCGGCGACATTCCGGCCGCCGCCTTCAAGGGCTCGACCCGAGCGATCGAACTCGAAGGACGCATCATGATCGGGCGAAAGTGCAGGGTCGTCCCGATCGAGTGCGTTGTCCGCGGCTATCTCGAGGGCTCAGGCTGGAACGAGTACAAGTCCACGGGCAAGGTCTGCGGCCTCACGCTCCCGCCGGGGATGCGCCAGTGCGACCGCCTGCCCGAGCCGATCTTTACGCCCGCGACCAAGGAAGAACTGGGCAAGCACGACGAGAACATCGACTTTGCGACCGCCTGCGCCAAGGTCGGCGAGCCGTTGATGAAGAAGCTGCGCGACATGTCGATCGCGATCTACAACGCCGCCAGCGAGCACGCCCGCTCGCGCGGCATCATCATCGCCGACACCAAGTTCGAGTTCGGCATCCCCGAATCGGGCGGCGACCCCATCGTGATCGACGAGGCCCTGACGCCCGACAGCTCGCGCTTCTGGCCCGCCGACACCTACGCGCCTGGCAAGGCCCAGCGCAGCTTCGACAAGCAGTACCTCCGCGAGTACCTCCAGGACCTCGTCGACCGCGGCCTGTGGAACAAGCAGGCGCCGGGGCCGGAGCTGCCGGATGCGATCGTGAACGCGACCTTGGAGAAGTATCGAGAGGCGTGCGAGCGCCTCGTGTGACCATCGGCGCGTCCTCACTCCGCAATTAGTAAACCAAGGCCCGCGCTTTGACGCAGGCCTTGGTTGGGTTTCCCCACGAGTCTCTTCACTCTCTTCTCGTTCGTGGCCTCGCGAACCCGCGAGCGTTACTTCTTCTTGAGGGTGATCCTGACGCGGACGGTTTCACCCGGGCGAACGGCGGCCCGCTCCTGCCCGCGGCCGACTTCGGCCTTGCCCGCCTGGACCAAGTAGCGACCCGGGCGCAGATCCTTGAAGGCGTAGTGGCCTTCGGCGTTGGTGCGCATGTGCGCGACGACCTTGTCGCCATGCTTGAGGACGACGTGCGCGTCGGCGACGGGTTTGCCGTCGGCGTCGACGACGGTGCCGACGATCTTTCCCGGCGCGGGTTGGGCGCTGGCGGTGTTGGGCGTCGCCAGCATGAAGATGCCGACGATCGCCGCGATCAAGAGCGAGAGGAAATTCCGTTTGGTCATGGCGCGTGCTCCGGCCCGAGGGGTGTGTCAACGGCACACCCCGCCGCACCCAATCGCAAGTGCGAACCAGCCATTCGGGGTATGCCGTTGTGCTCTCGTGCCGACAGCCAAACGCCGCCGACCGACCGTGTATTTCACCGTCGGAAACGAAAAGTAGTTGCGGAACAAATCACGATTCCGCAAGTGGACGACAACCGATCCGAATCAGCAACCAACGCGAATGCACGGGGGTATACTCCCGGCACTCGTGGGAACCGATCAAACGCCGACCCATCGGCGGCGTCCCCGGCAAGGGTTTGCGCGGGGGACGGCACGGAACACCCGTTCATGAATCAGGAACGCAAGAAAGGAATCGTCATGCCGGTCGCCACCCTTCGCACCCGGACGCTTTGTCTCTCCGCCGCCGCGCTGGCCCTCTTTGCCGGTCAGGCCCGCGCCGACCTGCCGCCGGCGCTGGATCGCGCCCCCGCCAACATCCCGGTCGTGGTCGCGGTGCGCAACGCCGACAAGTTTGTCACGAGCCTCGACAGCCTTCTCAAGCTCGTCGCGCCCAACGCCGGCGCCGAAGGCGGCGAGGTTCTGGGCGAGATCCGCACGGCGCTCGCCTACCAGGGCGTCAAGAAGGATGGATCGTTCGCGATCGCCATGACCTCGATGCCCAAGCCCCCGGACCCCAACGCGGGCATGGTCGAGCAGGAAGAGCCCGACGCCGTCGTGCTGATCCCGGTCACGGACAGCGCGGGCTTCATCAAGGGCATGGGCGGCGACGGCGTCCAGGGCGTGGTTGAGCTGAAGGGCCCCAAGGACGCGACGGACTGGGAAGGCCCCGCGTTCGCCAAGGACATCGGCGGCGGGTACGTCGCGATGGGCAAGAAGAAGGAAGCCGTCGAGAAGTTCGAGGGCAAGGGCGGCCACCTGGGAGCGCACAAGACCGCGCTCGGCGCTCAGGGCAACAAGCTGGCGGACAGTGCCGACGTGCTCATCATCGCCAACATCCCGCTGCTCCAGGATCAGATCAAGGCGGGCCTGGACCAGGGCTTGCAGCAGATGCAGATGGGCCTGATGATGGCCGGGGGAGGCGTGGCGGAGGGCCAGGACCCGACCAAGAACATGAAGGAAGCGGTCGAGGGCTACATGCGCGACGCGAGCGTCGGCATCATGGGCGTGGGCATCGATGATGGCGGCATCTGGCTCGACTTCGGCTCGCAGTTCAAGGAGGGCTCGGAATGGGCGGGCATCTGCCAGGGCAAGGGCAAGCCCGGGGCGCTGATGTCGGCGCTGCCGAACCAGCCGTTCCTGTTCGCCGTCGCCGCCGACACCAGCTCCGCGGGCGTCCGGTCGCTGCTCAAGAAGTTCGCCACCATGGGCGCCCAGCAGCCGGGCCAGGCGCCGGGCATGATGGACACGATGATGGCCATGATGGATAAGGTCAATGGCACGTCGATGATGATCGGCGCGACGCCGTCGATCATGGGCGGGGGGCTCTTCGCCAACACGGTGCAGTACATCTCCACCACCGACGCCGCCGGGTACACCGGCACGATGAAGAAGTCGTTCGAGGAGATGAACGGCAAGACGTTCTCGGGCACGACGATCCAGTCCAAGTACGAGGCCGGCGCGGTCGACGTCGGCGGAACCAAGGTCGACCGCTGGTCGATGCTGATGCAGGTCGATCCCAACTCGCCGACCGGGATGCAGATGCAGC
This sequence comes from Phycisphaerales bacterium, assembly GCA_020853815.1. Classification (GTDB taxonomy): domain Bacteria; phylum Planctomycetota; class Phycisphaerae; order Phycisphaerales; family UBA1924; genus JABWBC01. Next base: position 19,221 of record JADYYE010000036.1, on the reverse strand, counting down.
AGGCGATGATGATGCTGTACGGCATGGGCGGCGGGCCGGCCGGCTTCATGAGCACGGTTGACAACGGCGTCGTGATGACCTTTGCCAACAACACGCCGCTGATGACGATGGCCCTGGACACCGCCAAGAAGAAGAACGGCGTATCCGAGGACGCCGGGCTCAAGAGCGTCGGCGCCAAGCTGCCCGCCGATCGGCACGTCGAGATGTACCTGGGCACCAAGGCGCTGATCGAGACCGTCAACGGTTTCATGGCGATGATGGGTGGCGGCGCGACCTACACGCCCCCGGCCGATCTGCCGCCCGTCGGCATGGGCGCCGCGATGGACAACGGCGGGATCCAGTTCCGCACCTTCGTCCCGACCGCGGTCTTCAAGGCCGCGGGCGAGATGGTGAAGGTGATGGAAGCCGCCCAGAAGGGCGACATGGGCGAAGAGGGCGAGGCCCCGGCGGAGGAGAGCGGCAAGCCGTCGCGGTTCTGATTCGATCCCACGCTGAATGACCCGGGGCTCGCCGCCGGGACGAACGTTGAACGAGAAGACCCGCCCGAAAAGGCGGGTCTTTTCTTTGCGTCGTCGAAACGGATGGTCAGAGGCTACCCGCCGGAGTGTCTTCTCGATTTGGCTTGGCGATTTGGCGAATTCCGCTACGCCCCCGTCACGGCCGCGTGCTTGCGCGGGTCGGTGCGGGCGATGATGTCGCTGACGCCCTGCTGGTTGAAACCCTTGAACCCGTCGTTGCGTTCGAGGTTTTCCAGGTGCGAGCCCATCGCGCCCGTGGTGCGGAACTCTTCGGCCTGCGCTTGCGTGATCTGGCCCATCGACAACACTCGCCGCAATCGCGATTCCGACACTCGCCAGCGCTCGCCCTCCGTGAACGCCTGGCGCAGGTAGGGGAACGTGGTGAACGGGTCCATCATCTTCACGTTGGACTCGCGCGCCAGCTGCTCGGTCAGGCCGAACCAGTCGAACTGGCACTCCAGGTGGTGCATGCCCGCTTGGAGGAACGCCTCGCCGTGCAGTGCGCACCAGAGGCCGATCGTGCCCAGCTTGCCGCCGGGCACGTCGCTGGAGAATCCGCGGTGCGGGAAATCGCCGAGCAATTCATCGGGCGACATATCCACGTCGGCAAAGATCGTGATCCCGGCCGTGGGCTGCTCGATCACCTGCGCGCCCCAGAACGCTTCGTGCCCGGCGTAGAACTTCTCGCGGCAGGCAAAGCCCAGCTTCTCCAGGAACGCGATCAGGTGGGTGTAGCAGTGGCGGCTCGATCGGTATGTGTGGTGATCGTGGTTCGCCCAGCCTAGCCCGAGCGCGTCCTGGCGCGCCTTCTGCACGCGCCCCGCGCGGCAGCGGCGCTGCCAGTAGTCGCGCTCCGCGTGGAACCAAAGGTCGCACGCCCAATCACGCCCGAGGTCGTGGATCGCGGCGTCGGCCAGCTTGCCGGCGTGCTCAAAGCCCCGCGCGTCCGCCGCGTGATCGTCGCCGAAGTCGCGTCGACGCTTGCGGAAGTTCTCGAGGTGGCGCTGGGCGGCGATCGAGCGAGCCGGATCGGGTTTGGCGATCTCGAAACCGCGATAGCCGTGGCGCTCGCAGGCCCACAATTCGGCATGATCGCCCACGAAAGCCTTGGCGCGGCGGAACTGCGACCAGGGCTCGCCCTCGATTGGGTGGTCCAGCTTCCACGTCGCCAGGAAGTCGGCGACGGAGTCGACCTTGATCGCGACGCGGCGTGTGTCGCCGGGCTCGAAGACGACGGCCGGGAACATCGCGCCCAGGTGAACGAAGTGCTCGCGGGCGCCGGGGACGGGGCGCTGCGTGAATCCCGCCTCGATCAATCGCTGGTGCAGCACGGGCGAGCCGGGCACGAAGACCGTGTCGGCCCAGTCATGGAAGCGTGTGCCGGTGTCGCTCCGCATCCGGGCGGCGAGGATCGCCGCGTCGGGGCACTTCTGCAGGAAGGCGGCGAGGAGTTCGTTTACCAGCGTCTGGCCCATCGGCTGGGGTCGCCAGTCGAATTGGGAACTGGGCTGCGAGTTGGGCTGCGAGTTGGGCTGCGAGTTGGGCTGGGTGTTGGGCTGGGTGTTGGGCTGGGTGTTGGGCTGGTCATCCGTGATGGGGGCATCGTTGGACATACAAACCTCCGTGGGCGCGGCGACCGCTGAGAATCGGGCCGAACCGTATGCGGCATGAGCGCAAGGGATCGCGCGCGAAGTGGATATGAAACACCGTTACGTTCGCGCGGAATGGGCGGTCCGCGCGCGGCGTTACGAGGCGAATGGCCCACGGGTTATCCCGGAGTTCTTACTTGTTTTCCGCGGCCTTTTTGGCGTCGCGCAGCAGCTCCGCGGGGGGAAGCGGGTTGTGCGCCACGACGGTGCGCCCGCAATCGGGGCAGATGGTCGGTCCGGTCTTGCCGGTCATTTCGTTGAGGAGCACATAGGTCGGTTCGAGCTTGGCTTTGCCGTCCTTGGTCCAGAAGCACGCCTCGCCCTGGATCAGCGTCTTTTCGCCGGTCTTGGGGTTGGTCCAGGGCCTGGTGGAGTTTTCGGGGATCGGGAAGTCCTTGATGATTTCGCCGGTCTTGGTGTCGACCACGGTTCGGCGGCGCGAGAGGTCGCCGGCGTCGGGCGGAGCCAGGAGGGTGGCGCGCAGGACGACGATCGCAAGCACCAAGAGGGCCGCGGACGCGCCGACGATGGACAGGGTTTTCTTGAGCTTGCTCTCGCCAGCCTCGGCCATCGACCGTTCTCCGGGGGTTCGCGACAGCGGGCCGCTCAGGGCACGCTGTAGTTGGGTGTCTTGCTGGCGGCCTCAAAGTCCTTTTTGGTCGACTCCCAGGTATCGAGCTTGTTGCCGTTGGTGTTGAGGATCGTACCGGTGGGGAACCAGTAGTGCGGGTTGGTCGCTTTGGCGTCGTCCATCTGCTGCACATGGGTGTCGAGGAAGCCCATGTGCCCGATCGCCGGCTGCCCGCCCAAGGTCAACGAACCCGCCTTGCGGGCGCTGTGACGGAAGGCATAGAAGCGAGGATCGGGTTCGCTTGTGAAGATATCCGACAACGCCTCGCCCGGAGCCAGGATTCGGCGCAACTCCTTGTTGTCGTTGAACCACGGGCCGGTGCCGCCGAACATCCCGCCGTATTCCGCGTTGATGTTCTTGTCAAAGTCCGGGTAGTTCCCGATGGGAGGCGCTTCGATATACCGGTGCCCCTCGAAGATGATCGCTTTCAGGTTGGCCGTGCCCGCCTGGCTGATCATCGGCTTGTAGGGGCGTTTCATCTTGCGGCGGACGCTGGTGCTCCCGGTGCCGCCCTGGTTGGGGTTCTTCTCGGTCGACGTGAACTGCGTCGACATGTCATACGAGAGCATCCGCCCCGAGAGCCATGTCGAGTCGTTCTTGTTGGGATAGCACACGGCCGTGATGTCGTTCTCCGGGCAGCTGTAGGACTTGATCTTGGAGCGGTACCAGTCAAAGCGGGCGAAGCGCTCCTGCTCGGTCGGGTCTGTCTGTCCTTCGCCCGGGCCGGTCATTCCCATTTCCGCCGCCAAAGGTCCGCACCAGTCCCAGCCCTGGATCGACACTCCGTTGAACTTCCCGTCGAAGTACGCGGCCTTTCCACTGTTGTCGGGCGACCCGACGATCGCGTCGGCATTCGAGTTGGCGTATTGGTTGATCGCCACCGCGATCTGACGAAGGTTGTTCGAGCAGACCGTCGCGCGTCCCGCACGGCGCGCACCGCTCAAAGAAGGCATGAGGACGCTCATCAGGATCGCGATGATCGCGATCGAGACCAGAAGCTCAATCAGAGTGAAGCCGCGTTTGAGGGACTCCGACCGTCCGAACCGCCTCCGGTCCATGCGTGCCTCCTTCGATCCTCTCTCGTCCGACCGCCGCGACCCGAACGGGTGCGGGTACAAACCCGACACAAACGCCAGCCCCTCGCGAGTACAAACGAAGATCAAACCAGACCAGCCTCCGGTATGACCTCTGGATAGTACCACGCTCTATTGGGGGTCGGGGTCCAAAGCCCACGACCTTGAACCGAATCTTGATGTTGTGGACTACTTGGCGGCAGGGTCCACGGCCTTGCCGCCTTGGTTCTGGGGCGTTGCGGGCGTCGCACCACCCTCCATGGGGCGTATGTCCACCACTACCGGATAGTGGTCCGAACCGTAACCCTTTGGCGCTGGGTAGGTTCGGTAGTCCACACCCTTAGGACGGGCGGGCGTCCCGAACACAAACCGCGAATCCCGGATCACCTCGGGCATCATCGCCGCGTTCACCAGCACATGATCGATCGACCTCCCCGATTCGTGGGTCGTGGTCGCGGGATCGTCGGGGCGTCGATCCGCGAACAGATCGATCAGGCCCGCGCTGATGAAGGACTGGAAGCTCGCGTCGGTCTGAACGGCGTTGAAGTCGCCCATGACCATGACGTTTCGGCCCGGGTCGTCGCTCATGGTGGTGTGGATCAGCTTGGTTGTACCGATCGCCTCCGCTTCGCGCCAATACCCGCTGTTCCGCCCCGACTTGGCGTGGATCGCATAGATCGTGAAGTTGTATTCGCGGGCATTGCCTCTGGCCCCCTCGGGCACAATCACCTCGATACGGAACGGAGAACGATGGAACGCGATCGGCTCTCCCTCGGGCGCGTCGGCGCCGGCGGGATGCTTGCCCTGCAATGCCATGCGAGGCCAGACCATCGGTTCGGCCAACGGGAAGCGGCTGAGGACTCCCTGCTCGATCCCGCGCGGATCGCCGGCGTCGATCGAGATCGCCTCGGTATAGCCCAACCCGGACAGGTAGGTGTCTCGAAACCAGCGGAGCACCGCATCGGACTCGACCTCTTCGAGCACCAACACGTCGGCGTCGATCGCGCGGATCGCCGCCGCCACGCCCTCCAGCTCCGGCGTTGGCTTGGTCGTGTTGAGATCCTCGTAGCGATCCTGGAGAATGGGGTCGTCCCTGTCATCGAAGAGATTGGCGACGTTGTAGGTGGCGATCCTCACCACATCGCTCTTCCGCGGCATGGCCCGAGTTCCGAAGCGGATCGCCGCGGTATCAATCGCGCCGGCGGGCGGCTGGGGTGCCTTGGTCTGGTCGAGCGTTGTCGGCGTCGGGTCCGCGGGTGGCTGGGCCCGATCCTGGGCCTGATCCGCGAGCTTGAGCGATTCGCGGGCCTTGGATTCGGCGTCGGCCTGGGCCTTGGCGGCCGCGTCGCGTGCCTGCACCACCGCGTCCTCGGCGAGCTGCTGGCTGCGCTTCGCCAGCCAGGTCGAGCCCCCGACGACTCCCAGACACACCAGGACGATCAGGACCACCACGCCCGCACCGACCTTGCCGGGTCGGAACGCCGATCGACGACCATGAAAGGAAGTTGACGCCATCGCAGTGCCTCCGATTCGAGCGGCGAGCGTGCGGAATTACAGGGCCGACACCGAGCGTCGGCCAGAGCGATCAAGGGTATCGTCCCGGCGCGACGCGTGCCTCCCCTACGATTACGCGTGGAGCAAGTCGCCGTCAACACCACCAAAGCCACGGCCCCGCACGTCCGCGTGATCCTGGCCAACCCGCGGGGATTCTGCGCCGGCGTGCGCATGGCGATCGACGTGGTCGATCAGGTGCTGGACGTGATCGACGAGCGCCCCATCTATGTTTTTCACGAGATCGTCCACAACAAGCACGTGGTGGCGCGTCTCGCGGGGCGCGGCGCGGTCTTCGTTGACGATCTCGACCGGGTTCCCGAGGGCAAGATCGTCGTCTTCAGCGCCCACGGCGTGTCGCCCCAGGTCCGCGAGCACGCACGGAGGCGCAACCTCACTGCGATCGACGCCACCTGCCCCTTGGTCACCAAGGTCCACTCCGAGGCGGTCCGCTACGCGCGCCAGGGCTACCAGATTCTCCTGGTGGGCCATCGCAATCACCAGGAAATCGTCGGCACCAGCGGCGAAGCCCCCGACGCGACCCAGGTCGTCGAGAGCCCGGGCGACATTCCAAAGCTCCGCATCATCGACGACTCAAAGCTCGTGTACCTGACGCAGACCACGCTTTCGACCGACGACGCGGGCGTCATCATCGACGCGCTGAAGCTCGCCTTCCCGAAGATCAAGAGCCCGCCCAGCGAGGACATTTGCTACGCAACCACCAACCGCCAGCACGCGGTCCGCGCCATCGCACCGGAGTGCGATGCCGTCATCGTCGTGGGGAGCAAGAACTCGAGCAACTCCGTGCGATTGACCGAGATCGCGCAGAATGTCGGCACGCCGGCGATCCTCGTCGACGACGTGACCGAACTTCCCGATCCCCTGCCGTGGAAGGGCCGGGGCGGCTCGATCAGCGTGATGCTCACCGCCGGCGCCAGCGCGCCCGAGGACCTCGTCGCCGCCATCTGCCGGCGCTTCGTGGATCGCTTCGGCGCGACGCTCGAGCAATGGGACATCGTTGACGAAGACGTGGAGTTCAACCTGCCGGCGACCCTCAAGCGCATGATGACCCAGAAGGGCATCGACCCCGAATCCCGACGCATCCGCGTCGTCAAGACTCCCATCACCGCCGACACCTACGGCTCGACGGCCCTTTCCGTCAGCGCCGGGAAAGCACGGGCATGAAACACCCTTCGCCCCACATCTTCGACATGACGCTGGAAGAGCTGCAGGCCTGGTGCGTCGAGCGGGGCATGCAGAAGTTCCGTGCCGCGCAGATCATGGAATGGGTCTACGAGAAGGGCGTCGCCGACCCCGGCGCGATGAGCAACCTCTCCAAGCTCGACCGCGAGACGCTCGCCGCGCACATGACCTTCATATCCGGCGCGATTGTCCGGCGCCAATCCGCGACCGACGGCGTGGAGAAACTGCTCATCGAGTGGGAAGACAGCGAGCCAGCGACACAGCGAGACAGCGAAGCAGGGGAGGAGGAGAGCCAGCCAGCGAGGCAGCGAGACAGCGAATCGGGGCCGGAAGAGAAGTGGAAGCAACCATTGGTCCGGCGTCATCCATTGCCCATTGCCCATTCCCCATTGCCTCGATCGACCGACGGTGATCCCTCGCGCCAGACCGAGTGCGTCATGATCCCGGCCGACGACCGCCGCACCGCCTGCATCAGCTCGCAGATTGGCTGCCCGGTGGGCTGTCGCTTCTGCGCCTCAGGTCTCGGCGGGCTCGACGGCAATCTTTCCGCCGGCCGGATCGTCGAGCAGGTCTGGCTCCTTCAGAAGCTCATGCGCGACGAGGAGGCCGGCGCAAATCCTGGCGCAACTCCCGCGAGCGTCGCCGCCGCGCCGGGCGCACCTGCGCGAAAGCCGCCGCGAATCTCCAATGTGGTCTTCATGGGCATGGGCGAACCGCTGGCCAATTTCGCCGCGGTCACCCGCGCCATCCGCATCATGAACTCGGCGTGGGGCTTCAACATTTCGGCGCGAAAGATCACGATCTCGACCGTCGGCCTGCCGCAGGCGATCGAGCGTCTGGCGAGCGAGTTCGATCTGCCCGTCACGCTGGCGCTGTCGCTCCACGCGCCCAACGACCTCATCCGGCGCGACCTCATCCCGTGGGCCAACTACACCACCATCGCCGAGCTCCTGGCCTCGTGCCAGAAGTGGTTCGAGAAGACGGGGCGCGAGATCACGCTTGAATACACGCTACTCCGGGGCGTGAACGACCGCCCCGAGCACGCCGCCGAGCTCGCCGCCCTGGCCAAGTCGCTTCGTGCCAACATCAACCTCATCCGCTACAACGAGGTTGAGGGCCTTCCCTTTAAGCGCCCGCTCGATGATTTCGTGCGGGAGTTCCAGGAGCTCCTTCGCGCCCGCGGCATCAACGTCCACATCCGCGCCAGCCGCGGACGCGACATCAAGGCCGCCTGCGGGCAGCTGCGTCATGAAACCGCCGGCGCGGGAGCGAGGGCGTGAACCTGGCGCAGGCCGCCGCCCCCTCGTGGCGCGAGACCTTCACGCCCTTTGGCTTCTTTCACCTCTGCGTCCTCGTCGTTGGGGGCGTGTGCATCAGCACGCCGATCATCCTCGGAATGCGCTGGCGCGCCCAGTCCTGCGAGCCGCGCACCCGGCTCCACGACGCGCCGATGAAGCCCGACCCATCCGCGGCAGAGCCTTGCGCTTCGTCGCGCGAATCAACGCTCCGCGCCTGGGTCGGATGGTCCACGCTGATCGCGCAGGCGCTGATGCTCATCTACTACATTCGCCCATCGCGCTTCGTGCTCTCCGAAAGCCTGCCGCTCCACATCTGCGACCTCGCGGGCTGGATCGGCGGTGCCGCGCTCGTCACGCGGAAGCGCTGGCTACGCACACTCTGCTATTACTGGGGCTTCGGGCTCTGCACGCAGGCCTTCTTCACGCCCATCGTCACGCAAGGCTACGGGCACATCAAGTTCTGGCTCTATTGGATCAACCACATTCAGATTGTCGGGTGCGCGGCGTACGACCTCGTCGTTCTCCGCTACCGCCCCGCGTGGCGTGACTTCCTTGCCGCGGCGGGGCAGACCTTTCTCTACGCGATCGCGCTCATGGTGCCGTTCAATTGGTGGCTCGGAACCAACTACGCGTACACCGGCCCCAGCCAGCCGGATACGACCACAATTCTCGACGCGCTCGGGCCTTGGCCGCGGCGAGTGGCGTGGATCGTTCTCGTGGCGGCCGCGGTTCTCGCCCTCATCACGCTCCCGTGGACGCTCGCCCGCGCGCGACGCAGCGCGGGCGGTACACGATAGGCGATGGCACCCTGTTTTCCCGAGTTCGAAGCGATCGGCCATCAAAGGCGGAGCGGCCGCGCCGGGTGGTGTTACCACAGACCGTGCGGATCGTTGATGATGATGTCGGTGCCCTCGCCGCTCTTGGTGACGGCGCTGTACTGGGTGACGGGATGCATCTTGCCACCATCGTCCACGGCGTCGTAGCCGACTGACCAAAGCAGGTAGCCGCGATGGAACTCGTCTATGGCAGGATCGATCCGTTTGTAGCGCATGGGTTGGCCGGAGAAGGGATCGAAGAGGGCGGGCGCCAAAGCGCGGGGGCCGATGTCTTCGAGTTTTTCCGGATAGGTTCCGCGATCGAGGCGATGGCGCTCGATCATGAGCATGAGTTCGAGGCCGCGGCGCGGGATGGCGGCGTGCGTGCGGCCTCGTAGCGCCATGCCGAGCACTCCGGAGAGGGACTCGGGAATGACCAGACCGTTGCTTTGAGGCTGCGTGGGGAAGGTGGGCTTTCGCCGCTCGAACGGGTCAACCGCGGCAGCTCCAACGTACCATTCGAACTGGCGATCGAGAGCATCGCGGTTTTCTTCGTAGGTGCCGAGACGCGGTCTCGGGCCGCCTGGTTCGTCGGGCTCGGCCAGTCCGAGGATACTCAGTTCGACCGCGCCAACACCCAGTTTGTCTTTGAGCTCGGGAGCGCGGAGGCCGCTCCGAACGCGCGCGGGATCGGAGAAGTACCAGCCGATCGCGTCCATGATCCAGAGGCGTTCGTACCTGAGCGATTCAGCGAAAGAGGGGGCGCTCAGGTTGGCCGACTCAATCGCCACAGCTTCGACCCAGGCCCGATCGACTTCGGGCGTCACGGCCGCGCTCAATTCCCGAAGCAAGGTCTGGTTAATTGAAATCGCCACGAGCCAGTTCAGCAACGGACCGTGATCGCTGAATTGCCCGCCGATGGCCCGCGCGGATCGCGCGGCACGCTGGAAGTCAGCGAGATCGCTCGCGTCTCGCGCGATCTTCATCCTGGCGATGCAAATCCGCAGCACGGAGCGGCTGTTGCCCATCCACGAGGCGGAGTACGGAGCGGTCGAGTCAATCGGTCGGAATTCGTGGTCGGTCACGGCCGCCGCTTCCGGCAGTTCGTCGAGGAGCCTGTAGACATTGCTCGCCCGGACCTCTTCCATAAGCAGCAGGCTGTACTGCTTGTTCGCACGATCTCCGTCGGTCTTGAGTTCTTCGCGCGCCGAAGAGATCACGGAGGCATCGGGGTAGAAGGCGTCGTATTCGTCGTCGACATCCTTGTGGCGAGCGAGGAAGTCGGTGTTGATCGCATCGTACTCCTTCTTTGCCTGTGCGATGATCTCGGCCACCGTGCGCCGGCCATCCACTTGCGCTGGCATTCCCTCCCGCATCATGGCGTTGATCGATTCAGCGGCCGGCCGCTCCTTGAGGGCGATGGCGGCCTGAGAGCGAATCCCGACCTCCCGCACGGTCCACCAGCCCGCGTAGCCAAGCAGCGCGAGTCCAGCAGCAACTGCGGTGACGCGAGCAACGGCGCGGATTCGATTCCGCGTCCAGAGCACGCGGATCACACGGGACTGGTTGGGCGTGGACGGCCTGAAATAGCGTTGTGATTTTGGCGTATCGACGACCGGGACTTCGGTGGGGCCGAGCGCCGGTGTATTGCTCCGAGAGGCTGCCGGTTCCGCGGCACCGCCCCGTTCCGCGATCTCGCCCCACAACGCCACGGCCGGAGTCTCGCTGCCACATTCGGTACAGGTGAGCCACGCGTCGATCCCATCGTCAGCGCCGGGCCGATCTGCAGCGGTGGCCGACTCCATCACACCGAGCCCGGCGACGGTGTAGCCGCACTTGAAGCACCGATCGCGCGTGGAGAGCAAGCGGCGCACGCGGAACCAGAGGAATGCCCATCGGAGCACGAGGAGTTCGAGGCACGTCGTTGCGATCGCGCCGCCAAACCAGGCCAAGTACACATGCGCGGCCCGTGCGCGAAGATCGAGATCGTCATCCAGCCAAAAACACGATTCGAGGTCAGCCCAGACCTCTTCCTTCCACTCGGGGAGGATCCCCCACACATTCCAGTGCGCGAGGTAAAGCGAGGCCCAGCCCTGCGCTGCGAGCAAGCACACGCCGATCACCGTGAGGCCCACCCACGCCCATCGCGAACCCCTACCCCGCAAAGCGGCGCGTGCAAACCACTCGCGCAGCGCCTTGCCGCGCACGTCCGCGCCGAGCAGAATCAGCCATACACGCAGGCGAAGCATCGCGTGCCTCCACCCTCAGAATACCTCGACCGGCCCGTCCTGCCTGCGTCGCTGATTTCTCTCAATTTCGAGAACAATTCGCCCCGACCCACGCCCGTATGCCGTCGCCCCCCGCGTGGCTCCCCCACCGGCGCGCGTCTACATTTGTGGACATTCGATTCCACAAACCCGGCGTCCCACGCCGAACGGAGATTTTTCCATGTCGACCCCGTCCGCCATCTCGATGCAGAACGGCAAGCTCAACGTTCCCGATCACCCGATCATCCCGTTCATCGAGGGCGACGGCACGGGCCCGGACATCTGGCGCGCCTCCGTTCGCGTCATGGACGCCGCGGTCGCCAAGGCCTATGGCGGCAAGCGCAAGATCACTTGGCACGAGACCCTCGCCGGCGAAAAGGCCTTCAACAAGACCGGCAACTGGCTCCCCGATCAGACCATCGAGGATTTCAAGAAGTTCCTCGTCGGCATCAAGGGCCCGCTGACCACGCCGATCGGCGGCGGCATCCGCTCGCTCAACGTCGCGCTGCGTCAGCTGCTGGACCTCTACGTCTGCCTGCGCCCGGTGCGCTGGTTCAAGGGCGTGCCCAGCCCGGTGAAGCGCCCGCAGGACTGCGACATGGTGATCTTCCGCGAGAACACCGAGGACATCTACGCGGGCATCGAGTACCAGGCCGGCACGCCCGAGTCCCAGGCCGTGCTCGATTTCTGGCAGAAGACCTTCCCGAAGGAGTTCGCGAAGATCCGTTTCGGCGACGCGGCGCGCAGCGCGGCGTGGCAGAAGCAGCTCGAATCGGTCGGCACGCCCAAGCGTGAAGCGCCGGTGATGGTGGGCGTGGGCCTGAAGGCCGTATCGGCCCTGGGCACGGAGCGCCTTGTGTACGCGGCGATCGAGTACGCGCTGAAGAACAAGCGCAAGTCGGTCGCGCTGGTCCACAAGGGCAACATCATGAAGTTCACCGAGGGCGCGTTCAAGGACTGGGGCTACAAGGTCGCCAGCACCTTCTTCCGCAACCAGACCGTCACCGAGCGCGAGACGTGGATCCTCGGCAACAAGGAAGGCAACCCCGGCCTCACGCCCGAGGGCAACGCCAAGATGATCGACCCCGGCTATGACATGATGACCCCCAAGCAGAAGGAGGACATCGTCAAGGAGGTCGAGCAGACCTTGGCCGCCATCTGGGCGACCCACGGCGACGGCAAGTGGAAGAAGATGCTCCTGGTGAAGGACACCATCGCCGACATCACCCTGCAGCAGGTCCTCACCCGCCCCAAGGACTTCGACGTCATCGCCACCCTCAACCTCAACGGCGACTACCTCTCCGACGCGCTGGCGGCCCAGATCGGCGGCATCGGCATCGCGCCCGGCGCCAACATCAACTACGTCTCCGGGCACGCCATCTTTGAGGCGACGCACGGCACGGCCCCGAAGTATGCGAACCTCGACCAGGTGAACCCGGGCTCGGTGGTTCTGTCGGGCGAGATGATGCTGCGGTACATGGGCTGGACCGAGGCCGCGGACCTGATCATCAAGGGCATGGACGGTGCGATCAGCGCCAAGACGGTGACGTATGACTTCGAGCGTCTGATGAAGGCCGAGGGGGATACGACGGTGAAGAAGCTGAAGTGCTCGGAGTTCGGGGATGCGGTGATTCAGCATATGGGGTAGCGTGCCACGTCACGCCGTCGCTTCTATCCGCCCGAACTTTGTACCGCTGCACTTGGCGTGTTGAAATACGTTGAGTGGGACGGACCATTATTTCATTGCCATTATGAATCGACGGCGCCTTGCCGCGTCAATGGTCTGCTGGTGAAAAGCCGAGTAATCGTCTGGCCGCCGAAATCAGGCGTGACGGATGGCACCGCGCTTTCACGTTACATCGACACGTTTTGGCGGAGATTGTCCGAGAGGTATGACGAGATTCTGCGCGAGGCGATTCCAATTATTGAGCGACAGATCCTGGCGTATTGCGAGCCGGACGACGAATACACCCCGCCGACGGCCGCGGAGTTGATGCGAACATGGACCTTCACCATGGTCAAGATCGACGCCACATTCAGTCCTCGAAACAACCACGTACTCCAGTTTTATGACGAGGCGGATCTGATCGGATCGCACGACATTCTGATCGGACTTGATTCGGGCTTGGTACCGATTTCAGCACAGATGGATGGATGATGGCAGTTCGGGAAGCGAGATATTGATATCGTCGGTGGCGTGCTCTTGGGGACCGGGACACCGATCTGATTCGGTTCCTACCTTCTCCGCCTCAACCCCACGAGGGCAAGCAGCCCCACCGCCACGCCCGCCGGCGCGGGGGCGATGGTGACGTTGTCGACCAGGCCGATGAAGATGCCGCGGTCGGTCGGGCCCGTGCCGTTGATGCGCAGGGTGTCGAAGGGAACGCCGCTGACGCTCAGCGTCCAGTGGTTGATCTCGAAGTTACCGGGGATGACGGCCCCGGTGCTGTTGACCAGCACGCCGTTGCGGTAGGCCTCGAGCCAGATCGTGTTCCCGGCGGGGCTCATCCACTCAAAGACATCGATCGACCCAAACGTCTGCACCGTGCCGTTGGTGAACGAGAACGAACCGCACTGCGAGAACGCGGCGAACGGCCCGGGCGCCCAGCCCCCGAATCCCAGCGCGTTGGGCGCGGAGAAGCCCGACGAGGAAAGCGTGCCGTCGGCCCGTTCGCAGGCGAACGGCACATCGCCGACCGACGCGCGGTCATCGAGGCCAAAGAACGTGATCCCGCCGTCGACGAAGCTCACGCCAAGGTCGCCCTCCGCGAGCGAATCGAACGTGGCGATCGAAGCGCCGGCCAGGCCGACGCCCACGCACTGCAGTGTCATACACAGAATCGAGACAAGCTTTATCGCCGCCCCTTTCGTTGATCGCGACAACCACCCGCGTCCCTCCGGGGTTGTCGAATCAAGCCGGGCAATACGGCCAACACCACAACGCCCGCTCAAGGGACGGTTTCAGTGGAAAGCATGACAGATGTCCGCGTCCGCCGCCAGGGTAGAAAGCCCCAACATGTGGGAGGGTTTTCTCCGGATGCACGGATCGCGGCGGCAGTCCACCGCGATCCGCCCCGCAACCCTGTTCGCGCCATTCAGACGCGATAGAACCTGCTTTCGCTCACCGCACCGGGCATAGGCATAACGGCGACCGGTTCTTGCGGGCAAGTTCATACTACGCGCCTCACAAGTCCCTGCCCAACTACCCTTCCCCATGCCTCCCCCCAAAGACATCTTCGCCTCGATCTTCGGGCTTCTGGTCATCCTCTTCGGCGTGGTGATCCTGCCCGCGGCCCTGATCGCCGGCGGCGTGTGGGGCATCATCCATCCCGACTTCATCGTGAAGCGCTATGCCCACTTCCGTGGCATCCCGGCCATGGTCTTCTCGAGCGCGTCGATCTTCGGGGGCTTAGCCGCGTGGCGGTTCTTCTGGGTCGTCGCGCGCGGACCCGGACGCATCAGTGACGACGCCGTGCTCCGCGTGCTTCTGATCTGTGTCGCGTTCGCGCTGGCCGGCGGCGTGCTCTTGTGGGCCGGATCGCCGATCTGACGCGATTACACCCTTCTCCGCCTCATTCCCGCCAGGCCCAGCATCATCATCACGCTCGCCGTCGCCGGCGCAGGCACGGCCACGAAGCGCAGCTCGAACGGCTCGCTCTCGCTGTACATCCCCGACACGTCGGTGAACTTGAACCACATGCTGAACTCATCGCCGACCTTGCCGTCGTAGATGTTGTACACGGGCATCACGTGGAAGAACGGATGGCCCAGGTAGACCTCGCCGCCGATGGGGAGCGGGTCGGGCCCGCCGCCGAAGACCTGGATGCCGTGGTCCTGCGCCACGAGGACGGCCCGGAGGTCGCTGGCCTCGTCGAGCATGAAGAGGCCGATCGCGGGGTGATCGGCGCTCAGCGATTCGAACGCGACTTCGGCGGTGGCGAAGCCGTCGATCCCGGCGAACACCGAGGGCATGACCTCGAAGGGCATGGCGTCGTGGGTGTGCATGTGGAGCATGCCCGACTCGTCGCGGCCGGCCTGGATCAGGCTGTGGTCGTGCTGGGCGAGCGCGGGGGCGGCGGCAAACACGCTGAAGAACGCGAGCGCGCCCGCTGAAAATACGAACGAACCGATACCGGGATGGTGCATGAACTGTTTCCTCTCTTCTCTGTCCGCCAATGTCGCGGGTGCGAGCGGGCCTTGCAAGAAAATTCACGACTCCTCGGCTTCCTGCCAGAGCCCGAACAAGCAGCGACGATGAGGCGGATCGCGGCACGGGCTTCTACCATCGGCCCATGAACCACACCCTTCGTTCCGGCGCATTGGCCTGCTCGCTTCTCGTCGCCGCCCACGCCGCGGCTCAGAATGTCGACGCCCTCTGGACCGGCTCGTGCGCGTCCTGCCACGGCGACAAGGCCCAGGGCAAGACGGCCGCGTCGCTGCTCACCAAGGAAAAGCGCGACCTGTCGCTGCTCCGTCCGTTCTTTGACACCATCAAGAACGGCGCGCCCGGCGTCGAGAACCACGCCTTCGCCGCGGGCGCCAGCGCCCTCGACGACAAGCAATTGTGGGCCTTGGTTGCGTACATCCGCGAGCAGCAGGAGAACGCCCGGTACAACGCCGGCGAAGTCGCCAAGGCCAAGGACGGCGTGTTCACGTCGCAGCATCACCGCTACCGGATGGAGCGCTTCGTCAAGGACGGTCTGGATACGCCGTGGGCGATCGCGTTCCTGCCCGACGGGCGGATGCTCATCACGAACCGCTCGGGCAAGCTGGTGGCGACCAAGGACGGAAAGACGCTGGCGACCGTGCAGGGCACGCCGAGCGTGGTCAACGACGGGCAGGGCGGGCTCATGGATGTCGCGCTCCACCCGGAGTATGCCCAGAACGGCTGGGTTTACCTCTCATTTCAGCACGGCGAGCCCAAGAAAAAGGGCATGACCAAGCTGGTCCGCGGCAAGATCGCGGGTGAGGGCGACTCGCTCACTTGGACCGACGAACAGGTGACCTTCGAGGCCAAGCCCGAGCACTACCTCGCCGCCGGGGGCGTTCACTTCGGCTCTCGCACCGTGTTCCAGAAACATGCGGACGGCAAGTGGTGCGTCTTCTTCAGCCACGGCGAACGCGGGCGCATGGAAATGGCCCAGGACGTGACACGCCCCAACGGCAAGATTCATCGCCTGTATGACGACGGCACCATCCCCGCCGACAACCCCTTCGTGGACAACCCCCGCGCCTACCACTCCATCTGGAGCTTCGGGCACCGCAATCCACAGGGTCTGGTCTTCGATCTCGACGGCAGGCTCTGGGACACCGAGCACGGCCCACGCGGCGGCGACGAGCTCAACCTCGTCGAAAAGGGTCGCAACTACGGCTGGCCGCTCGTCTCCTTCGGCATCAACTACAGCGGCGATCCGTTCCGCACGCCGTGGCCCGATCTGGCCAGCGCCGACGTGCAGGCCAAAAACATCGCCATGCCGACCTTCGTCTGGCTCCCGTCGATCGGCGCGTGCGGCCTCGATGTTTCCACGGGCGGCGCATTCCCCAACTGGAAGGGCGACCTGTTCGCCGGCGGGCTCTCGGGCGGAAACGTCGACCGCATCCGCGTGCGCGACGGCAAGGTCGTCGAACGCGAGGAAATCCTGAAAAACGTCGGACGCGTCCGCGACGTGCGCGTCGCGCCGGACGGCACGATCTACGTCGTGCTCAACCAGGCCGACATCGTTGTCCGCCTCGTCAACGCGGACTCCAAGTGACCGGAAACCAGGCCGCGCGGAAGGATTCGTCGGTGAAAGCGCCCGAGATCGTCGTCGAAGACCTGCACAAGGCCTTCGGCACCCACGCCGTCCTCGCGGGAGTCAACCTCACCATCACGCGCGGCGAGCTGGTCGCGATCGTCGGCGGCTCGGGCTGCGGCAAGACGGTGCTCCTCAAGCACATGACGGCCCACTTCACGCCCGATCGCGGGCGCGGGCTCGCCGCGGACCACGAATCCGCCGGCTCGCCGCTGCGCGATCTATCTCGCCTCTCGGAGGATGAACTCGATCGCATTCGCGTTCACTGGGCGGTGGTCTACCAGCGGAACGCGCTGCTCACCGGCTCGGTGTATCACAATCTGGCGATCTGGCCGCGCGAGGTGTTAAGCCTCGACGACGCCGCGATCCGTCCGCGCGCCGAGCGGGCCCTCCTCGACGTGGGCCTCGAGCCGGGCGAGGTGATGGGGACCGACCGCGATTCGCTCTCGGGCGGCATGGCCAAGCGCGTCGCCATCGCGCGGGCCCTCGTCATGGACCCCTTGCTCGTCTTTTACGACGAACCCACCGCCGGACTCGACCCCGAGATGTGCGTGCAGATCCACGACCTGATCGCGGAGACCCACGCCGCCCGCCCGGGTTCGTTGCGGCACGCGGGTACCGACGCCGACGTTCCCCGGACGTCGGTCGTGGTGACGCACGACACGGAGCTTTTGCGAAGGCTCCGCCCGCGGATCGTGATGATCCACGCGGGGCGCGTGCGCTTCGACGGGAGTTTCGATGAGTTCGTCGCAAGCGGAGACGAGCACATCAGGCCGTATCTGGCCCAGATGGCGTTCTTGCACGCACGCTCCGCCGTGGAGTAGTCTCGCGTTCGACCGGAGAACCGCATGGCTGAACAAGGCTCGGATCGCGCGATCGAAAGGCCCCCGGGCCGGCGGCTGTTCGCGCTCGCCAACGTGCTCACGCTGCTCTTCGCCCTCGGGCACGCGGGCGGCGTTGTTCAGACCATGCTCATGGTCAGGCAGTCCGCCACGAAACCCGCGAATGCGGGAATCAACGAGCTTCGCGATCTCTTTGCCAGACTCGACGCATACCAGACGCCGAAGTTACTGGGGTTCCAGGCGTCCCTGCTCGACCTGCGGTCCTTCTTCAACGTCGCGTTCAGTGTCCTGCTGATCTCGATGTTCACAACAAACGTCGTGGCATTGAGCTGCGCCGCGAGCCGTCGCGACGCGATCGCCCGCCTGTCGATCATCCACGCCGCATCCATGCTGGTGCTCGCTGGTCTCTCGTTGAAGTTCCACATCGCGCAAGGGATTGTCACGGCGACGCTGATCGCCTTGCTGTTCATCTCGGCGGCACTGCGGGCCGGTCGGTCCCAACCGAACATGAAGACCTCCGCCCACTGAACAGGCTCCGACCGCGGGGGCGGCACGCTCCGGCTGAATCTGGACCCGCCGGTCGCTCGAACATATCGACAACCGTCGATATGATGCCCGCGACTGTTGCGCCCGGACAACGAAGCGACCACAACGCCCGCACACGAGGACGCCATGAACAGCATCACCCCCGCCCAACTCATCGAGAACCTCTCCTGGCGCTACGCCACCAAGCAGTTCGACCCCGTCCGAAAGATCGCCGCGGAACACTGGAAGACGCTCGAAGAGGCGATGACGCTCGCCCCGTCTTCCTACGGCCTGCAACCCTGGGCTTTCGTCGTCGTGACCGACCCAAAGGTCCGTGAGAAGCTGCGTGCCGTGTCGTGGAACCAGCCGCAGATCACCGACGCCTCGCACCTGGTCGTCTTCTGCGCCAAAGCCAATCTCGCTCGCGCAGATGTCGAGCGATACATCGATCGCATCGCGCAGGTGCGCACTGTGCCCAAGGACGCGCTGGCCGGTTTCCGCGACATGATGCTCGGCACCGTCGAGGCCCCGGGCGCCAACCACCTGCACTGGAACCAGCGCCAGGTGTACATCGCGCTGGGCTTCTTCCTTTCGGCGGCCGCCATGCTCGGCATCGACGCCTGCCCGATGGAGGGCTTCGACGCCGCCAAGTACAACGAAATCCTCGGGCTCTCGGGACAGGGGCTCAGCGCGACCGTGCTGGCAACCGCGGGCTATCGCTCGCCGGGAGATTCATACGCATCGCTCAAGAAGGTCCGCTTCGACGCCAGCGACATGATCAAGCGGGTGTGAGCGGACGGGAGTCGGGAGTCGGGAGTCGGGAGTCGGGAGTCGGGAGTCGGGAGTCGGGAGTCGGGAGTCGGGAGTCGGGAGTCGGGAGTCGGGAGTCGGGAGTCGGGAGTCGGGAGTCGGGAGTCGGGCAAGATCCTACCGGAGTTGGTGTCTTCTTCCCTGTCTCGCTGTCTCGCTGTCTCGCTGTCTCGCTGTCTCGCTGTCTCGCTGTCTCGCTGTCTCGCTGTCTCGCTGTCTCGCTGTCTCGCTGTCTCGCTGTCTCGCT
>JADYYE010000221.1 GCA_020853815.1 Phycisphaerales bacterium | reverse complement strand
TACACCTCGGTCGCCGCCACCAAGGAGACCGTGCTCTCGACCGATCCTCTGGTGATCCGTTGGGTGGCCAATGTGCCGGTCGGCACCGGTTACTCCGCCCTGCAAGTGCATGTCGTCCGGCCCTGATCGCCGCCCTGAATTCCGCGTGTTCCACGCACTCAAGGGCGCACCATGCATGGCCACTGGATGACTTCGGCCCCGGCCCGTCTTTCGCGCAAAGCCAGAGGCAGATCACAGCGAAGGCGCGAAGGCGCGAAGTTCGTTTCCATCCATGCGGCCGGAGCGGACTTCTGCCAGAGTGTCAGCTCCGGAGTTTCCATGTCCTGCGCAGGCGTCGTGGCGACTCCACGCCTCCGGGGGGGCGGTTACGCGGGGATCGGGGGCTTGCTGAACGGGCTGCCTGGGTGGTTCCTGGTGTTCGCCTTTTCCTTCCTGCTCGCCCGGGTGAGTCCGGCCCGCGCCCAGGAAACCGTGCTCATCCGTGAATTGGCCTCCCGCGAGTTCTCGGTCCACGTCGGTGGCCTGCAAACCCCGGACATCAAGGAACTGGTTTCCCGGGAGTTCTCCATCTCGGTGGAGAACGGCGGGGTGGACCGCGACCGTGAACTCTTTTCGCGCGAGTTCAGCGTGGTGATGACCACCGCCGACCCGCCGCCGCGGATCCCCGACCTCGGAGTGGTGGTTTCCGCCATGGGCGACACCGTCACGCTGAACTGGTCCGGCTACAATCCGTGGGCCGTCGGTGACGTTCAGCGCTTCGATGTCTACCTCTCGGACGTCGCCCCGTTCCAATCCGTGGCCGGGATGACCCCGAAGGTCAGCGTCTCCGGGGAGCGGCTCTCCGTGACCCTGACCAACCTCACGCCGTTCACCGACCATTACCTGGCAGTGGTGGCTGTCGACGCCCTGGGGAACTTCGATCCCCTCGTCAACTACTCCGCCGCCTACGTCCTCACCCCGGAACTGGTCTCCCGCGAGTTCTCCGTCCACGTCGAGAACGGCACCTCGCTGGCCCAGGGTCAGCTCGTGTCCCGTGAGTTCAGCCTGCTGGTGGTCTCGACCCCGCCACCTCCCGCGATCTCAAGCCTGGCGGTCTCGGTGTCGGCGGAGGGCGATTCGGCGACCTTGGATTGGAGCAGTTACAACCAGTACTCCGTCGGCGATGTCATCGGCTTCGATGTCTATTATTCCCCGGTGGCGCCGTTCTCCACGGTGGCGGGCATGACGCCGTTGCGGCGGGTTCCCGGCGGGAACAGTTCGGTGGTGCTGACCAACCTGGCGCGTTTCACCGACCATTACTTTGCGGTGGTGCCGGTGGACGGCTTGGAGCAGTTCGTTCCCGAGGTGAAGTACGC
>JADYYE010000220.1 GCA_020853815.1 Phycisphaerales bacterium | reverse complement strand
TAAAACCGTGTAGTGTAATTGATACAACAGTGATCGCCGGGAACGCGCCACACCGCGCCGGCTACAGTCGGGTAAGACCGGCCTCCGATACGGGAGTAAAACGGGTAGAAGAGTCCGGGTCATCACGACACGGGAAGCCCTTCGCAACGTTAAAGACACCTTTTTCTTTGCCGTAGGAGGTTCCCATGTCTGTCAATCTTCCGAATTGGTACGCGCGCCAGTATTCCACGAACATTCAGTTAAAGCTCCAAGCGATGGGCAGCATCTTGCGCCCGTACGTCACCGAAGGGTCGTACGTCGGCGATCAAGCGTCACCCGTCGACTTCATGGGCTCGGTTGAAATGCAGGACGTGACGCAGCGGTTTGCGCCGATGGGTCGGGTTGATGCTGCAACTGATCGCCGGTGGGTCTTCCCCGTCGATTCCGATTTGCCGCAGATGGTCGATTCCTTCGACAAACTCCGATTGCTCACCGATCCGGAATCCAAGATGGTCGAGAACGGCGTCCTTGCCGCAGGCCGTCGATTGGATAAGCACCTTCTCAATGCTTTCTTTGCGGATGCGAAGACGGGCGTGTCGGGTGCCGCAACCACGTCGTTTACTTCGGCGAACGAGGTTGACGTGGCGGTGGGCGGGGCAAATAGTCGGCTCAATGTGGAAAAGCTGTTGACGGTCAAAGAACTCATGCGGGCGAAGCATGTTGATTTCGAGCGTGAGCAAATCTACTGCATTCTAACGGCGAAGGATGAATCCGCGCTCATGCGTGAGGCGGAAATCACCTCTCGCGAGTTCAACGGAGATGCGCCAGTCATGCAGGACGGGCGCCTGGTTCGATTCCTCGGCATCAACTTCATCTACTGCGAACTGGCAGAAAGCGTGCTCGCGGGAACGAACGAAGTGACGATTCCGGTGTGGGTCAAGTCTGGAATGCACCTCGGCATGTGGAATGAGATTACGTCGGACATCTCGCAGCGGAAGGACATCCAAGGGCTTCCGTGGCAGGCGTACATCTACATGACGGCCGGCGCAACCCGGATTGACGAAGACAAGGTGTACGCGATCGAGTCGTACCGATCATAAGAGCTACCGGAACCCATACCGTTTAAACAAGAGGTGACATCATGGCAGTGGATCTTACGTTAAAGTCGGTTCAGATCACCAATCGGGAGGCGACTCCCAGGGTGCTCAACAGTCCGCAGAACGGGGGCGATGGAGTGATGCACGAAGTGTACGGACACATCGCGAGCGTTCCTGCGGCGCTG
>JADYYE010000035.1 GCA_020853815.1 Phycisphaerales bacterium | reverse complement strand
TCGACGCCTACGAGGGCTACGCCTCGTCCGGTTACCCCAACCTCGCCAACGGCGGTCAGGGCTCGGCCAAGGGTGACACCCGCGTTCCCAACGATTTCACTTGCGGCCTGGGCACCAGCCGTTGGTACTTCGGTGGTTCGTTCGTCGCCCCCCTCGCGGTTGAAGACGTTCAGAGCAACGACTGCTTCGACATGGGCGGCAACGCGGTCGATGGCCTCGACTTCGCCTGGTACTGGGGCGGCGGCACCTGCGTGATCGGCTTCTTCACGTCGGACGACGACGGCACCTGCGCCTCGCCCGATCCGCTCGCCAACACCTACTACCCCGGCGTGCTCGTGAGCTTCGGCTCGATCCCGACCGGCGGCTACTACTACACCAACGTTGAAGGCCTCAACAGCGACAACGGCATCTTCGTCCAGCAGCCCGCTCCGGGCGGCTCGTACCTCATCGCCCTCACCTTCGACGGCTCGACCCTCAACACCAACCCCGGCACCCAGATGATGCTGTGGGGCACGGGCGACGCGGGCGGCTCGCCGTTCCGCTCCGGCACCCAGGGGCCCGACGCTTGGGATGACATCTCTCCCCCGGACGGCCTGTTCTCGGGCGAGTGCTTCACCTTCGACTACACCACCGCCGGCCTCTGCCCCGCCATCCTCGCTCAGATGGTCGGCATGGCCTCGTACCGCTGCCCGGCCGACGTGAACAACGACGGCTTCGTCAACGGCGACGACTATGACGCGTTCGCTTCGGCGTTCGACGCGGCCGATGCGTGCGCCGACTACAACGGCGACACCTTCGTCAACGGCGACGACTACGACGCCTTCGCCTCGAACTTCGACGTCGGCTGCTAATCACAGCTCCGTCTGAAGTTGATCTGAACGATCAAACGCGGCCCTCGCTTCGGCGGGGGCCGTGTCTTTTTTGATGCCTTCAGCCTTTCGCGGCCCGTCGCGCCGCGGGTATCCGTCCCCGCCGGCGCGTTTGCGCATTCTGGCTTGGAACGAATCCGATCGACGAGATCCCTTGCGCAGCGTGGGGCACCCGAACGCGCGCCAACCGACGGCGCATCGGCATCACGGGGTTCCGAGGGCGGCCAATCCCAGCGGGATGTCGAAGCGGTCGCGTGTATGGCAATAGCCCGTGCCTCCCATGCGTCCGATGGCGTCGAGAACGGCCGGGTCGACGTGCAGCCTGCTGTTGATAACCGCATCGGCGGCGTAGACATGAACGACGTGGCCCAGCACCACGTTGCCGCCTGACGGGGCTCCGGGGTTGGTGCGGATCACCTGCATGGTCCGGCACTCGAAGGACACGAGCGATTCGGTGACGCGCGGCGCTCGAACGACGCGGGAGACGCTGGTGCCCAAGCCCACAGCGTCGAACTCACTCGATCCCCGGGGGAGCGGCTCGCTGGCCGCGACCGCCTTCCGCGCGAAGGAATCGCTGACGACATTGACGACGAACTCACCCGTGCCGCCTTCGGAGGTTGGCTTGGCGTTGGCGAGCGAGTCTTTTTCGGAGCCATCGGGGTTGTTGGCGGGGCAGAAGAGGAGCGTCATGGGATTGGAACCCACGCCGGCGAAGAAGGAGAAGGGGGCGAGATTCGTTCGGCCCTGCGCGTCGATGGTCGAGACCAGCGCAATGGGGCGCGGCACGATGGCGCCGATGAGAAGTTTGTAGCGATCGGGGATGGAAAGTTCGGTGGGGTCGAGTTCCATGCCGCACGATAGCCCACGCGAGGCGATCGGATCGAGGAGCGTTGCGGGCGGGCGGGAAGTGTGGGAGACTGAGCAAATGACCGGCGGCTCGGGAGATAGGCAAACAGATGGGGGCGGCGGGCGCGACGACGCGACGCGCGTGCTGACGTGGGCCGCACTCCTGGGCAAGTGGACGGAGCTGGCGCGGGCGTCGCTGGCGTTTCCCAAGACGAGCCAGGGCGCCAAATGGCGAAAGAGCGTGCCCGACCTGATCGGCCTGCAGGCGATCACGCACGCGCTGGGCGAGTTCGATCTCTTGCGCGAAGAAGAGCAGGGGTTGGCGCTGGACCGGGCGGCCCTTGGGATTGAGACTCACGCGACGAATCTGGTGGAACTCTTCGCGGACGACTGCGAAGACCCCGAGCTCGAAGAGGGTCTGACGGGCATCGAGGAGATCGATGAACTGATCGACGAGGCGCGCGGGGCGTGGGATATCGCGTCGGGAGGCTCGGATTTTGAGGAGGATGACGACGCGGAGGGCGGTCTCGAAGATGCAGCTGGCGACGTGGAGGCACCGGAAAGCGAGCACGCGGGCGGCCCGGAAACGGGCAGGGAAGCCGTCGAAGTTGAATCGGGCGAGGTGAAGACCGATCATTCCGGCGAGGGATCGGGCGGTTCAGCCAGATCGCCGGGGTTTGAGTGGTGCGTCGAGGCCGAGCGGATCGTTGGCGAACATCCCGCGGAGCTCATCGAGCAGCTGCTCGAGCTTGGGTTTGACGGCGAGGTGTATGTGCCGTCGCCGGGGAGCGTGCTGTTTCGGGGCGAGCCCGCGGCGTATGCGAGCGGTGGGGCTTCGATGGAAGTCGTCGAGATTGTCGAGTCGTTTGTGCAGGGCGTGGGCGATGCGCGGCGCGGGGAGCGTCGGCAGGTGTATCGGCTGACGGATTTTGCGACGGGCAAGATCGTGAAGGATGTTGTGATCGATGCGGACGCCGTGCCTCCGGGCGGGCAGCCGCAGCTCGTGTGCGCGATGAAGGACGGCCAGGCGTGCGCGGTGTCGCTGGCGCCGAAGTGGGTTTCGGAGATTGGCCGCGTGCGGGTGGAATTCGTCGAGGCGAGGCGGTAGTCAATGGAACTGAGGGAAAACCGCGAGAGACTATCGGAGTGGCTTGAGTGGCGGGTCGAGGATGAACTTATCGTTGGAAAGGAGCCCGCGAAGTTAGCGGCGAGTCTTCACCGAATGGGCCTTTCTGGAGATCTATGGGTTCCCGCTCCACAGAGTGTGCTCTTCCGCGGCGAGCCCGCGGCGTATCTTCGCCTTGTGCCGGGTGACCGCGACATTGCGGATCATGTGATCGCTGCGGTGGAGGGTTTCTTGTCGGGGGTGAGCGGGCCGGGGCGTTGGGATCGGCGGCAGGTCTACCGCCTGACGCGATTCGCAAAGAACCGGATCGCCAAGGACGTGGTGATGGATGCGAGCGAGAAGAAGCCGCCGGGAAGTCAGCCTTTGCTCGGGTGCGTGATGTTTGAGTTGCATCCGTACGAGGTGCCGCCGGTACCGAAGTGGACAACGGAAGTCGATGGTGCGGTGATCGAGTACCGGTGATGAAATCACGATGTGAAGAGTGCGTGCGTTGGAGGCATTGATGAAGCGGAGGAGCGCGACGCGGACCGTGATCGAGAGGCTGGGCGTGGTGACGCTCGCGGCGATATCGCTGGCGCTGGGCGCGTGCTCGTACACGCGCGAGGCCGCGGCGGAGATCGACGCGCCCGGCGGGACGGACGGATCGAGCGTTCACGCGCGGCGCGGGATTGAGTGGCCGGCGCGGCGGACGGATGGCCTTCCCTCGGGCGAGCGTCGTGTGGTGTTTCGTCCGCACGGGGAGCCGACGGGGCGGGGCAACGAGGACGCGGCGCTGTCGGGGATTTCGGTCGCGTGGGTGCAAGAGCTTTCGCCGATCGGGCAGGGGTTGGTGCTCACGAATCGGACGGAGATCATCGGGGAGGGCGGGGAGACGTTCAGCGAAACCGGGAATGACTGGACCGCGCCGGGTCTGGACAGCGGGTTTTCGTTCTTTACATTTCGCGCCGACAGGCCGTTCCCGAGGATGCGACGCGGACCCGGCGACGGCCAGCGCGAGGGCCCGCTGGATGTGCGTGGATTGCGGCGGCGGGCGGTGCTGGCGGATGAGTTTCAGGTGCGTTCGCCGGGGGCGGATGCCTGGCCGCCGAAGGGAATCGCGCTGGTGAAGCACGGATTGGGCGGGTTGGAGTACACGCGTCCGGTGGCGGATGAGCTGCGGCGGCGGGGCTGGATGGTGGTTGAGAGCGAGGGATTGTCATGGGGCTTTGAGCGCGTGGAGCGGGCGCTGGAGGAGGAGGAGCGCGAGGCGCGGGGGCCCGATGACCAGCGAGCGCAGGCTCGTGGTGGGAGCGCGGCGCGTGCGCCGAAGCCCAAGGCGATGTCGGTGGACGAGGCTTCGACGGCGTTTGCGCAAGGGGCGCAACTCTTCGCGGACATCGCGTATTCGTGGGAAGCAGCGTTGGCGATCGTGGAGAAGAAGTGCCCGGCGGTGGCGGGGAAGCCGGTGGTGTATGTGGGTTTCAGCTTCGGGGGGATCGTCGGCCCGACGGTGGTGGCGCGCCTGGGGGACCGTGTGAAGGCGACGGTGCTGGCCGGCGCGGGCGCGAACCTGATGGGGATCGCCAACGAGTCGGACATCGAGGGGCTGGACCTGGTGCTGACGGGCGCGGACGGAAAGCGGGTGAGGCCGGGGAGCGAGGAGTATCGCGCGATCTCGGAGATGTATTTGCAGAAGGCGGCGTGGGATTCGTACAACACGGCGCCGTTCCTGATGGGCCAGCCGGTGCTCCTGGTGCAGGGAAGGTCGGACACGACGGTGCCCTCGCGCTACGGCGAGCTGTTGTGGGAAAGGCTGGGGCGGCCCGAGCGCTGGTCGGCGTGGTATGGTCACCCGCTCCTCATCTACTTCATCGGGGATCACCGGAAGGAGATCGTGGACTGGCTGGAGCGGCATGTGCGCGAGACGGCGGGCAAGGCGGGCGACGCGGGCGCTGCGAGCGGCGCGAGCGAAGCCGAGGATAACTGAGGAGTCTGGGGCGCATGAGCTGGTTGACGCGGGCGTATCGGGATTGGCGGGCTCGGCGTGCGTGGGAGCGGAGCGGGCGACCGACGCCCCCGCCGCCGGCGGTGAAGCGCGCGGTGGTGGGCGAGTATGCGCGCCGGTTTCCGCGCACGACGCTGATCGAGACGGGGACGTTTCACGGCGACATGGTGCGGGCGATGAAGGGGCGCTTCGAGCGAGTGATCTCGATCGAGCTCGACGATACGCTGCACGCGCGGGCCAAGGCGAGGTTCGCGCGCGACCGCAACGTGACGATTCTGCACGGCGACAGCGGACGGGTGCTCGGAGAGCTGGTGGCGACGATCGATCGCCCGTGCCTGTTCTGGCTGGACGGGCACTATTCCGGGCCGGGCACGGCCAAGGGGATCGAAGAGACGCCGGTGATGCGCGAGCTTCGGCATGTGTTGGAGCATCGCGTGCGCGGGCATGTGATCTTGATTGATGACGCGCGTGAGTTCAACGGCACGCACGATTACCCGACGATCGAGGCGCTGCGGGCGTATCTGGGCGGGGCGCGCCCGGACCTGGTGTTTGAGTGCCGGGACGACGTCATCCGGTTGACTCCGTCGGGTTGAATGCGGAGGGAGGACGGCGGGATTCGGGGGGAGCGGCCGGAGCGGCGCGGTTTCGCAACAGAACTGAGAAAGTCACGGCGATTCCCGGCGCGGGCGGGCCGAGGAAAGCAGCGGCGCGGCGCGTCTATCCTTGGGGCCCGGGGGCGGTCCCTCGGGGACGGTTGGACGCCCGGCGATTCGAGTCGCGGGCGCCTGAGCCACGAGCATCGCGCCCGGCTTGTTCGGGCGCTCGACCATCCAAGGAGTTGCCATGCGTCGGGCCAAGATCAGCATCATCGGAGCGGGGAACATCGGCGGGACGTGCGCGCACTGGGCCGCGGCGAAGGAACTGGGAGATATCGTGCTGCTCGATATTCCCGAGAAGGAAGGCGTCGCCAAGGGCAAGGGCCTGGACCTGTCGTGCTGCGGTCCGATCGAGCAGTTCGACAGCAGGATCACGGGCACGTCGGATTACAAGGACATCGCGGGGAGCGACGTGGTGGTGATCACGGCGGGCCTGCCGCGCAAGCCGGGGATGAGCCGCGACGACCTGGTGCAGGTGAACGCCGGGATCGTGAAGAGCTGCGCCGAAAAGGTGCGCGAGTTCGCGCCGGATTCGATCGTGATCGTGGTGAGCAACCCGCTCGACGCCATGGTGTACGTGGCGTGGAAGGTGACGGGGTTCCCGGCGCACCGCGTGCTCGGCCAGGCCGGCGCGCTCGACGTGGCACGTTACAAGACCTTCCTGGCGATGGAGCTGGGCGTCTCGGTCGAGGACATCCAGGGCCTGCTCCTGGGCGGGCACGGCGACGACATGGTGCCGCTCCCGCGCCTCACCAGCGTCAACGGCATCCCGGTCTCGGACCTGCTCCCCGCCGAGAAGATCACGGCGTGCGTCGAGCGCGCCAAGGTCGGCGGCGGCGAGATCGTCAAGCTCATGGGCACCAGCGCGTTCTATGCCCCGGCGAGCGGCACGATCGAGATGGTCGAGTCGATCGTCCGCGACAAGAAGCGAGTCATCCCCTGCGCCGCGTACTGCGAGGACCAGTTCGGCGTGTCGGGCGGGCAGAAGGGCCAGGGCTACTTCGTCGGCGTGCCGTGCGTGCTGGGGAGCAAGGGCGTTGAGAAGATCCTGACCTTCACCATGAACGCCGAAGAGAAGAAGTTCATGGACGAGTCGATCAGCCACGTCAAGGACTTGGTCGGCGTGGTGAACAAGCTCTTCCCGAGCCTGGCCTGAGCGGGCCCGATCGGGTGAGTGCTGAGCATCGCGACGGGCGGGGTAGCCCCGCTCGTCGTTTTTTCGAACGTGGCTCAGCGGGAGCATGACGATGAAGAACACTCTGAGTGGTTTCGTGGCCGCCTGTTTCGTGATGATTGCCGGCGTCTCGGCGTGGGGCGGCGAGCCCCCGACACAAGCTCCGGGCCAGTCGCAGGGTCAGCCGCCCGCACCTGTCGTCGTCGAAAAGCCCAAGCCCGTGCCGCCCGCGTGGACCGATGCAGAGCTTGGAAAGATCGGCGACATGCTGACGGGCACCTGGAAGACGCAGAAGCCGGTTGAGGCGGTGGGCGGCGGCACGAGCATCGACATCGTGATGGCGGTGACGCCGGTGGCGATCGCCGGTCTGCCCGACGCGCTCTATGTCGAGTCCGCGCGGGCCGACGCCATGCACCTGCCCTACCGCCAATCGATCCTGCAACTCTACCACTCGCGCGGCAAAGTTCGCGTGCGCACGCTCGACCCGCACAGCATCGCGGCCCAGAACGGCGTGGGCGCGTGGGTCGGCCTGTGGGCCGCCAAGGAGCTGCTCCCCAACGTCACGCAGCATCTGTCGGCGTCTGATTTCATCGGCACGATGGACATGGTGATGACACCGGGCGAGGGCGGGTACAAGGGCGCCACGCCGTATGCCTATCCGACGGCGTCGGGCGGCGCGGTCGAGATGACCAGCGAGCTCTCGATCACCAGCGACACGTTCACCACCGGCGATCGCGGCTTCGACGCCGATGGCAAGGAGGTGTGGGGGGCACCCAAGGGCGGTTATGTCTTCAAGCGGTACAACGCGCCCATCACCGTCCGACGCATGAGCGACGGCCTGGCCGCGATCGACTTCGCCTTTCCCGAGAGCGAACTCTCGATCCAGAAGGACGACCGCGTCACGGTGCAGTACACGGGCTGGACCGAGTCGGGTGTGAAGTTCGATTCGTCGCGAACCAAGCCCACGCCCTTCACCCTGGTGCAGGGCACGCTTATCCAGGGCTGGAACATCGGTCTTTTGGGCGCGACCAAGGGAACGATCCGGCGCTTGTACATCCCCGCGGCGCTTGGCTATGGCGAACGGGGCAACCCGCGGGCGAACATCGCGCCCAATATGGACCTTGTGTTCGAGGTCGAAGTTCTGCATGTGGAGCGCCCCGCGCCCCAGGTCGAAACTGAGAACGACCATGCGGGAGAGGCGTCCTCCGGCGGAGCCCTCCCTGCTGAGCCGGCGGCCCAGCCCAAGTGAGGGGCTTCGTGAAATCACGGCGATTCACGGGAGGCCCCCTCTTCGTCGGTTTGGATTCGCGGGCCAGCGTGCCGAAGGGAATTCGGGCGCGGGTGGTTTGACCCTCGAACGGGCGCGACGCGCCGTTCTACGATTGACCGATGGCGGAGCGCGATTACTACACCGTTCTTGGCGTGGCCCGCGGCGCGAGTGCCGACGAGATCAAGCGCGCGTACCGCGGCCTTGCTCGAAAGCTCCATCCCGACGTGAACAAGGCCGCCGACGCGACCAAGAAGTTCGCCGAGGTGCAGGAGGCCTACGACGTCCTGTCCGACGAGAAGAAACGGAAGATGTACGACCAGTTCGGGCACGCGGGTGTGAAGTCCGGCGCGAGCGGCGGCGGGCCCGCGGGTCATGGCGGGCATGGGCCTCATGTCAGGTGGTCCACCGGCTCGGGCTCGAACATCGACTTTGACGTCGAAGACATCGGGTCGATGTTCGACGCGATCTTTGGTGGGAGTGGGGGCGTTCCGGGCGGGGGCTCGCCCTTCGGCGGCGCCGGCGGCGGGCGCGGCAAAAAGGCCAAGTCGCGCCCTCACGCCGAGGCCGAGCCCGTGCGGGCCGACCTTTCGATCTCGTTCATGACCGCGTGCAAGGGGGGCACGGAAACGTTCCGAGTGAGCGAGGGCGATCGCTCGCGCACGATCGAGGTCAAGGTTCCGGCGGGCGTTTCGAGCGGGCAGCAACTCCGCGTGCGCGGCGGGGCCGGCGAGGCCGACCTGATCCTGACCGTGCTGGTCGAGGAGCACGAGCTGTTCAGACGCGGGCCGCGCGACGGCGTCGGTGGGACGAACGACGTCTTCATCGACTTGCCGCTGACGATCGCGGAAGCGATGCTCGGCGCGACCGTGACCGTGCCGACGCTCGCGGGATCGGTGGACCTGACGATCCCGCCCGGGACCGCGAGCGGCCGGCCCTTGCGTCTGCGTGCCCGGGGCGTTCATGCGGCGAGCGGGGAAAAGGGCGACTTCTACGCGATCACCAAGATCGTCACGCCGCCTGAGAAGGAACTTTCCGCGCAGGAGCGAGAAGTGATCGAAGGGATCGGCAAGCGCCAGGGTTCGCCCCGGACAGGACCGGGGTGGTAGCCGAGCCGATGTCGCCGCGTGTGAACGGGTCGTCAATTTGTGTCGTCAATCTGGGGCGAACGCGCTACGCTTGGAGCCCATCTGGCCGGCCCGCCATGCGGAGTATGGGCTGGCAGAGCGGGTGTTTGTTCGCAACGATTGGTCTCCATTGAGAAACTCGCGGCCCGTGGTTTGCGGGATTTGCGATAAGTCGCGTTGACAGGCGGGCCGCGGATCGAGAAAGTGCGGTGGGCACGGACGGCCCGTGCGGGGTGTGACGGAACTTTCCGGCGGCATCCCGGCCGAGGTGAGGACGGAATCTTGCTCAAACAGCGACATCAGATCTTTGTCGTGATGCTGGCGTGCATGGACGCCCTGGTGGTGGCGTCGGCGTGCGGCGTGGCGTGGGCGGCCCGGCGCGTGGTCGTCGAGAAATACTGGCCGAACAAGGGCGAGTCTTGGTCCACGCAATGGGAGTCCTACGTCAAGGGCCCCTTCGTTTTGTTCGCGATCCCGATCACGCTCGCGTGCTTCTGGCTCTTCAACCTCTATCGCCCGCGGCGCGACCAGTCGCTGTTGTCGGAGACCGCGCAGATCATCAAGGCCGCCGCCATGTCGGTGGCGCTGCTGGTGCTCACACTCTGGCTGGCGGGCAACGACTTCGTGGATGGGCCCAAAGGGGCGGCGGCGGGCGAACTGGGCGGGCACGTCTTCGAGGCCGCGCGATTCCAGTTCGGCTTGCTCCTGCTCCTCATGCCCGTGGCGTTGAGCGTTGAGCGAGCGGGATTCCGCCTCGCGCTCCGCCAGTTGCGTCGCCGCGGCTGGAACCAGAGGCACGTCGCGATCGTGGGCACGGGGCGATTGGGGCAGATCGCGTGCCGCACGCTGGAGCGGAACAGCTGGACCGGCATCAACGTCGCCTATTTTGTTTCTCACCACGAACACACGTCGCGCGAGCTCTGCCTCGGGCGCCCGGTCCGCGGCGGCGTGGACGCGATGACCGAGACCCTCGAGGATTTTCCGGTCGACGCGGTCTACTTGGCGATCCCGACCTCCCGAGCCTCGGCGGTTCCGGGCGTGCTGCGCACGCTGGAGCGATTCCCGTTCGATGTCAAGATCATCCCCGATGTCCCGCCCCGCTACGCGACGCAGGCGATGAGCGTGAGCGAGCTGGACGGCATGCCGATCCTGAGCTGCCGCGAATCTCCGGCGGCGGGGTTGGGCGGCGTGAGCAAGCGGGTGCTGGACGTGGTCGGCGCGATGGCGGCGATCGTGGTGCTCTCGCCGGTCATGCTGCTGGTCGCGGGGCTGGTGCGTTTGAGCGGGCCGGGCCCGGTGGTCTTCAAGCAGCGTCGGGTCAGCCTGGGCGGGCAGCAGTTCGACATCTACAAGTTCCGGAGCATGGTGACACTCGCCGACGAGGTGCAGGCGACCACGCAGGATCACGAGGGCCAGGTCGGGCGAATTCGGCGCGAAGTTCCCAGCGAGTGGACCCAGCGCGACGACGGGCGGATCACGCCGATCGGCAGCTTCCTGCGCCGCACGAGCCTGGACGAGCTGCCGCAATTGCTCAACGTTCTTCGAGGCGAAATGTCGCTGGTGGGCCCGAGGCCGGAGCGGCCGGAGCTTATCGCGCGGTTCCGCGAGGATTGGCGCGGGTACATGCTGCGGACGCATGTGAAGGCCGGGATGACGGGGTGGGCCCAGGTGAACGGGATGCGCGGGCCGACCAGCCTCAGGAAACGTCTGCAGTACGACCTGTTCTATATCCGCCACTGGTCGATCTGGTTCGACGTGCGGATCCTGTGGCTGACCCTGTTCCGGGGCTTCGTCCATGAGAATGCCCGGTAGCGGAGCGCCTCGTGGGGGCTGGCGGGCCTCTGGGCTCGAACAAGGGGCCGGGGGGTCAGGTTGCCTCACCAAACTGAAGCAGAGGGAGCAGGGAAACCGCTGGCCCACGCCTGTGTCGGGGATTTGGGCAAGGATCCGGCGGGTTGATCCGAAGGGCATTGATGCGGGGCGGCAACCGGAATCGTCCGGCGTCCGAATGTTCCCTTGACATCTCGGCACCGAATCTGTAAAGTCTTTGTTGCGGGCATTCGCCCGCGGACGTGTGGCCGGTCGCGAGGGGACGTCTTCTCCCGCACTGGTCGCTGAAATTTCGAATAGGGAGGTAGCATGGCTGTCCACCTGAGGACGGATCGAGATCGCGGCTTCACCCTCATCGAGTTGCTGGTCGTCATCGCGATCATCGCGCTCTTGATCGGCATCCTGCTCCCGGCCCTGGGCGGCGCTCGACGGGCTGGCCGTCTGGGTGTGTGCCAGTCGAACATGAGTCAGTTTGGCAAGGCACAGGCCAACTATCAGGTCGACTTTCAGAACAAGATCGCCAGCTACACCTGGCGGGCGGGCAACACGTACCAGAAGGACTACGGCGATCTCAACAACGCACCGGACGACACCGCCGCCTCCGCCGACCAGGCGGTGTATATCCTCCGCAAGCGGGCCGATCGTGAAGACATCGGCCGCGTGACCGGTCGCCTGCCGCACCGCCAGTACAGCCATCTGATTCTCGCCGACTACCTGTCCCAGAAGCTGCCCGAGCGATCGATGGCGTGCCCGGAGGATCGCCCTATTCTCGAGTGGCAGTCGAATCCACGCAACCCGACCAATCCGCCCAAAGCGAGTACGGACGTGCAGTACGACAAGATGTGGCCCTACGCATCGACCTACCAGTTGGTGCCCCAGGCTTGGTGCGCCGATCAGAAATACGGCAATCTGCCGACCTACATCCAGTGGCCTTCGGACCACAATCTCTTCTCCCGCCCCAGCCCGAGCCCGGCCCTGGGACGCCGCAAGGCCTCCGACGTGATGTACCCCGCGGGCAAGGTTCAGGCCTTCGAGTTCTGGGCTCGCCACGACAAGATTCCGCTCTTCTTTGCCTACCCGGAGGCCCGCGTGCCCTTGCTGTTCTTCGATGCCTCGGTGCGCGTCCGTCTCACGGGCGAAGCCAACCAGGGATTCAAGCCGAATCTGCCCGCCAACGCGAAACCCACGACCTTCTTCTACGATCCCTCGATTCTTGGGTTTGAGCCGCCCACCAAGAGCGGAGCGACCAAGGACGAAGTGAACGGGTATTACCGCTGGACACGCGGCGGGCTCAAGGGCATCGACTACGGCGGCACTGAGATCGACACCGGTCAGCCCAAGAACTGACCTACTCCGTCGTATCATCTCGGGTGCGCGAAGAGTCGTTTGGCGCCATCGTGATCGGCGGCGGGCACGCCGGCGTGGAGGCCGCGTGGGCTGCGGCGAACCTGCTCCCCGCTCGGGGCGGTCGGGCGTCAGTCGCGCTGGTCACCATGAACGCCGACACCATCGGCGCCATGTCGTGCAACCCGGCGATCGGCGGCCTGGCCAAGGGCCAGCTCGTGCGCGAGATCGACGCCATGGGCGGCCTCATGGGCCTGGCCACCGACGCGACCGCGATCCAGCTGCGCGTGCTCAACGCCAGCAAGGGCCCGGCCGTGCGAGGACCGCGGGCCCAATGCGATAAGCACGCCTACGCCCAGCGGGTGCAGCGGATGATCGCGACATGCCCCGAGATCCGCGTGATCGAGGGGAGCGTCGAGGCGCTGCGCGTCGAGCGCGGGCGCGTGTGCGGCGTGGTGATTCAGGGCCCGGATCGCAAATCGCCAGATGGCAAATGCAAAATCCCGCATGAAGGAGCCTCGGGCGCCAACACCGGCGTCGGTTCGGGGGATAGCACCGGGAGGTTTGAGCTGCGCGCGCCGGCCGTCGTGCTCACCACGGGCACCTTCATGCGCGGCCTGATGCACACCGGCGAGAGCACGAGCCGGGGCGGACGCTTCGGAGAACACGCGGCGGTCGGGATCTCCGGCGCGCTCCGCGAACTTGGCTTTGAGCTCGGAAGGCTGAAGACCGGCACGCCGCCGCGGATCAGGCGTGGCTCGATCGATTGGGAGGCGCTCGCGCCCCAGCACGGCGATCACGAGCCGACCGCGTTCAGCGATCTGTCGGGGAGAATGTCGTGGCGTGATCGCGCCGTCCGCGAACACGCTGTCGGTGGCCCGGACCAAGCCAATGCGGAGCCGCGTGCATGGCTGTCGCACGCTTTTCCGTCGCTGTCGCGCTTTCCGGCTTTGCCGCAGGTTGAGTGCCGCCAGACCAGCACGACGCCCGAAGCGCACGAGCTGATCCGCGCCAATCTTCATCGCGCGCCGATGTACTCGGGCCAGATCGAGGGCGTCGGCCCACGCTATTGCCCGAGCATCGAGGACAAGGTCGTTCGCTTCGCGGAACGCGAGCGTCACGCCGTGTTCCTGGAGCCAGAAAGCCTGCGCGATGACTGGGTCTACTGCAACGGCATCTCGACCAGCCTGCCGCGCGATGTGCAGGACGTGATCGTGCGATCGATGCCGGGCTGCGGGCGTGCCGAGATTCTGCGCTATGGCTACGCGGTCGAATACGACATGGTCAGGCCGCACCAGATTCTGGCGACGGGCATGACGCGCCGGGTCGCGGGCCTGTTCCTGGCGGGGCAGATCAACGGCACCAGCGGCTATGAGGAGGCCGCAGCGCAGGGACTCGTCGCCGGCATCAACGCGGCGCGGCTCGCGCGTGGCGAGGGCGAGTTCGTCCTGGGTCGAGAGGACGCGTACATCGGCGTGCTGATGGACGACCTGGTGACGAAGACCCCGCTCGAACCTTATCGCATGTTCACCAGCCGGGCAGAACATCGGCTGTTGCTCCGGTCGGACAACGCGCCGGAGCGATTGACGCCGCTCGCGGAAAAGCTCGGGCTGCTCGGATCCCGTGACGCCGGCTTCAACGCCGACAACGAGCGAGATCGTGCCCGAAGTGCCGCTTCCGATGAGAGCGACGCCCCGGACCTCGGCCTGATGCGTCGCGAGCTCTTCGCGGAGCGCCAGCGGACGGGCGATGAGCTCAATCGCCTGATCGACGCGATCAAGGTCGATGGCACATCACTGGACAAACTCATCCGCACGCCCGGCGTTGAGACGCGCGAGATCGAGGCGAGGCTCGAGAGCGCCGACGCCAGCCTGGTGCGGAGGGCCCGATCGTGCGGCGTGCTGGCACGCGTGCTGGCGGATCGCCTTTACATGCCGTATGTTGCACAGCAGAAGGCGCAGATTCGCCGGGCGGCGGAGATGGAGCATCGTCGGATCCCGGACGGCGCGGACTTCTTGGGGATGTCGGCGCTTCGGGCGGAAACACGCCAGGCGCTGGCGAAGTTCAGGCCGTCGACCTTCGGGCAGGCGTCGCGATTGGAGGGCGTGACGCCCGCGGACGTGATGCTGCTCTCGGTGCTGCTGAGAAGGAACGCCCGGGGCGGAGCGGAGGAAGCAATGGCGCCCGGCTGAGCCACGAGCGATCGGTTCGGCGTGTGAATCGTGAGTGACGGCGTGGTGGCCGCGTAATGACGTCGCGGCGCGGGCCGAGGGAGCAAGGATGCTTGACATGCACGAGATGATGAATCCGATGCTCGTGCTCGCCCAGAGCGCGGACAACTCGCACGCCGAAGGGGCGCGCCTGCTGCTCGACCTGCTCGCGATTCTCGCGACGGCGGCGGCCGTCGCCGCGATCTTCCGCCGCCTGCACCTCGGCATGATTCCCGGATATGTCGTGGCGGGCGCGATCGTCGGCCCGCACGCGCTCGGGCTGGTGCAGAGCCCCGAGAACGTCGAGAACATCTCGCGTCTGGCCGTGATCCTGCTCATGTTCACCATCGGCCTGATGCTCGAAGCCCGCAGCCTCCGCAGCGGGATGATCTCGTCCTTGGCGGTGGGCGTGATCTCGACCGTTGCGACCGTGCTGCTCATGTGGCCCGTCGGCCTGCTCTTCGGGTCCGGGAGCAGCGCGTCCCTGGCGATCTCCATGGCGATCGCGATGTCGTCGACCGCGGTGCTGATGCGCGTGATGCAGGAACGCCGCGAGCTTCGGTCCGCGCACGGACGCCTTTGCCTTGCGATCGCGATTGCACAAGACCTGCTGGCGGTCGTGATGCTCGCCGCGATCCCGCTCATCGCGCGCTTGGGAGGCGTGACGATCGGCCCGATCGGGCAGGAGCAGTCGATCGACGCGGGCGTTCCCGCCGCCATCGAGTGGACCGGCGCGATCGGTCGCTCGCTCGGCGCCATCATCGGCATCGTGGTGGTCGGATACGCGATCCTGCCGCGCGTGCTCAACTGGCTCGGACGCTCCAAGGACGGCTCGGGCGGGTTCGGAGAGCTCTTGCTGCTCCTGGCGGCGGCGACGGGCCTTGGCGCGGCGCTGGCGACCGGCGCCGTGGGCTTCAGCCCCGAGATGGGCGCGTTCCTCGCCGGCTTCATGCTCAGCCTCACACCCTTCCGCCATCAGATCGTGGGGCAGCTGCAGCCCATGCGCGACCTTCTGCTGGCCGTGTTCTTCACCGGCGTCGGGCTCACGCTCGACCCGACGGTGATGGTGGGGCACTGGGCCAAAATCGGCCTCGGCGTCATCGTCGTGCTCGGGCTCAAGTCGCTGGTCGTCGGCGGGACCGCATGGATCCTCGGGGCGCCCGCGCGGACGTCGGTTCTCTCCGGCGTCTATCTCTCCATGGGTGGCGAGTTCAGTCTGGTGGTGCTGGCCAGCGCGCTGGCCGCCGGCCTCATCACGCCCGAGGCCAACGCCGCGGTCGTCAGTGTGATCGTGATCACGCTGGTCGTCGGGCCGCTCCTCGTGCCGTGGGCGCATCGCATGGCGGAGCGCGGGGCGTCGTGGCCCCTCGCGCCCTGGATCCGCAATTCGGCCCTGCGCGAAGCGTCGCCCGAGCCCGAGGCCGCCAGCGCCGCCCTGGCGGGCTGCGGGAACGTCGTCATCGCGGGCTTCGGCCCGGTCGGCCGCCACGTCGCCGAACAGCTCGAGCGCAAGGGCGTCCCCATCACCGTGATCGAGCTGAACCCGTCGACCGTGCGCCGTCAGACCACGCTCGGGCGCACCATCGTCTATGGCGATGTCGCCAACCCGGAGGTGCTGGAGTCGGCGGGCGTGCGCCATGCCGAGGCCGTCATCATCACCGTGCCGGACGAAGAAGCGGTGCTGAAGGCCTGCCGCGTGGTGCGAGAGCTGGCGCCGGCGGTGTTCATCGCGGCGCGCACCAGCTTCCTCAGCCAGGCCCTGCGCGCCCGCGAGTTCGGCGCGGACTATGTGACCGTCGAAGAGATCGCCACCGGCGACCTCATGGCCCGCGACGTGCTCGACAAGATCGTGGCGCGCCGAGCGTCACGCGCGGAAACCCACCCGCCCGACGCGGCGTGACTCGACGTGACGCGACGTGTACGGCGGACTACGGCTTATCCTTGAGCTGCTTGAGTTCATCGCGCAGGATCGCGGCCAGCTCGTAGTTCTCTTCCGCGATCGCCTTGTCCAGCCGAGCCTGCAACTCGCCCGTCTGGCTCACGGGCAGCTTGGGCACCAGCGAATCGCGCATCGCCTTCAAGACCTGCACCTCCTGCGATTCGTCGAAGTTCTGCGGGCTCCCCGATTCGCCGAAGTGAACCTTGAGTGCATCGAGGCCGGCGTCGATCGCAACCACCGCCGCCTTGGGCTCCTCGTCCTTGATCGCCTGGCTCGCCAGCGCCCGCGTTCGCATCATCAGGAGGTACGCGCGGAACTGTTCCAGGACGGTTCGATCCGATTCCTCGCCCGCGTGCTTGGCGCACAGGTCGAGCACGCGCAGGTTCCGGGTCGTGTCGCGCACCACCCCCTCAAAGTCGTCGAGCGTCAGCAGGGCGATGTAGCGGTGGTAGTACTGGACCGCCTCGTCCCGTAACTCGCGGCATTCGTCGGGATCGAGCGTCACCGGATCGCGCCCTTCCTTCTCCGCCTCGTCGATGCGGGCCTCGTGATACTCGAGGAGGCTCTCCATGTTGTTGGGCCGCTGGCCGTCCGGGCGGCCCGTGACGTTCATCTGGAGGATGCCCAGGTCGATACGGATTTGCACCTTGGGCTCGCCGTCCAGACCCGCCACGATGCGGGCGGAGACCTCGCCGGGCACGAAGGGCCAGGCGGCGAGCAGTGGCGTTAGGTCTTGACTCGGTTCCTTCTTGGCCAAGAGTCGCTCCCAGGGGAGAGATCGGACGCTCAGGGGTACGAGGAAGAGGGTAAGCGTGGATTATGGGAATGACGAGGGCCGGAAACTTTTGACATTTTGTGCCGATTTTGGCGCATGGAGGTTGCGTTTCGTGTATCCTGAGGCACCTTCTCATCCGGTGCCAGTGCGCCGGGTCTAAGCCTTAGGGCGCAAGATTCGACGGACGATGGAACCCTGTGGTGGGGTTCCGCGGAGAGAAGGGCAGCGGGTCCCCGGTGTGGTCGGGGCTTCGTTGGCGACTCAACGAGTCGCGGAAGGTGGGTAGAACAGTGGGTCGAGTGCGTTCTGCGCCCTCAACGGGCAGTCGGTCTCTTCAGACCGAAATGCAGCTTTATTTGCGCGAGATCAACAAGACCGCTCTCCTCACCGCCGAGGAGGAGCGCGAGCTTGGTTGGGCCATCATCAACGAAAACAGCGCCGAAGCGCGTGAGCGGATGATCCGCGCGAATCTGCGGCTGGTCGTTGCGATCGCCAAGAATTACGCCGGACGCGGGCTCCCGCTCTCCGACCTGATCGAAGAAGGCAACATCGGACTGATGCGAGCGGTGGAGGGGTTCGACCCCGCCAACGGCGCCCGCTTCAGCACCTACGCGTCGTGGTGGATCAAGCAGGCCATCAAGCGGGCGCTCATGAACGCCACGCAGCCGATCCACATTCCGTCGTACATGATCGAGCTGATCGCCAAGTGGAAGCAGGCCGCAAGAAAACTCGAGGCCGAGATGGGCACGCCGCCCACGATCCACGACCTGGCCAAGGCGATGGACCTGCCCCTGAAGAAGGTGCGGATCATC
Organism: Phycisphaerales bacterium; assembly: GCA_020853815.1. GTDB lineage: Bacteria > Planctomycetota > Phycisphaerae > Phycisphaerales > UBA1924 > JABWBC01. Next base: position 10,451 of record JADYYE010000035.1, on the reverse strand, counting down.
CGCCGCGCGATGAAGGCGTTCCAGACGCCGGCCCAGGAATCCTCGAACGCGGACAGCTCGCTGACTTCGATGGGCGAGATGATCGCCGACGCTCGCGTTGGCCGTCCCGAAGACAAGTCGTTCCGCACCGAAGAGTTGGGCCTGCTGCGCCGACTGCTTGAAACCATCGACGAGCGCGAAGCGAAGATTCTCCGCCTGCGTTTCGGCCTGGACGGCTGCGAGCCGCTGACGCTCAAGGACATCTCCGATGAGGTCGGCATCAGCCGCGAACGCGTCCGCCAGATCGTCGACGAGGCGCTGACCAAGCTGAACGAGAAGATGACCGACGAAGAGCCGACCCGCTTCCTCCGTGACCAAGAGGAAGAGAATGACGAGGCGATGGCCGAAGACTGATTTCCAACTTTGACCCTCCAATCGGAGGGCGCGGGAAGAGAAGACCCGAGCCCTCCAACTCCTCTCTGAGAAGAGACGACGGGAGCCCGGGAGCGAGAACCCGGGCTTCCTCGTTTTTGGAGAGCAGCGCCGCCCGGCGCGAGGAAGAGGCGTCGGGCAACGGGGAGGCCGGGAAAGGGGCGTGGGAAAGAACTGGCGGAGTGATCGAGCGCCCGCCTGGCGGGCGCGGGCGTCGAGAAGTTCGTCCCGTTGCCTCTGTGCTTCCAAAGCTACGGGTTCAACCTCGCGTCTACTACCCGCATCTGCGCCAACGCATCCCGCAGCGAGCCAGACTTCTTCCTTGGACGCGGGGTCTCGGCCACCGGCGCGTTGGTCGGCACAACCGTCGGCGATGCTTCCTCGGCCACCGCCAGCGCGACGGCCTCTCGCTCTGCCCCGGCGCCGGCATCCCCGCGAGCTTCCGCGCCCGCGACACGCTTCGCATCCGCCGTGCCGTGAATCTGACCGTCCTTGCCCACCTGCTCGAAGCGCACGCTGACGCGCTTCGACACGCCGCGCTCCTGCATCGTCACGCCGAAGAGCTGGTCCGTTGCCTGCATCGTCCGCTTGTTGTGCGTGATCACGATGAACCGCGAGCGGTCGGTGAACTGGCGGATCACGCTCGCAAAACGCGTCACGTTTCCTTCATCCAGCGCCGCGTCAACCTCGTCCAGCACGCAGAAGCACGAAGGCTTCGAGCGGAAGATCGCCATCAACAGCGCGACCGCCGTCAGCGTCTTCTCGCCGCCCGACAGCTGGCTGATCGAGCGCGGCTCCTTGCCCGGCGGCTTGGCGATGACCTCCACGCCCGACTCCAGCACGTCGATCTCGTCCGTCTGCACGCGCTCGATTCCGGTCGGTCCTTCGACTTCCTTGACCAGGCCCATCAGGCGCACTTCCGCGCGGCCGCCGCCGAAGAGACGGCGGAACATCCCGTCCTGCCCGCCGAAGTTCTCGCGGATTCGCTCGAACACCTCCGCAAAGAGCGTGCGGCTCACCTCATTCAGCTTCGCGATGAGGTCCTCGAGCTGGACCTTTGCCGCGTCCAGGTCCGCGACCTGGCGCACGAGGTCGTCGTTCTGCGCCGCGAGCTGCGATTCCTCGCCGATCGCGTCGAGGTTGACGCTTCCCAGCGAGCGGACCTGCTCGCGCAGCGTGTCGACCTGGCGCTGCGCCTCGTCAACCGCGATCCGCGCCACGCCCTCGCGCATCATCTCGCGGTAATCCGCGTACTCGAACGACAGGTCGATCCCGGCGTCTTCCTGGGTGCGTTCCTCGAGGTTCTCTCGCTTGATCTCAAGCTCGCGCCGCGCGACCTCGAGACTGTGCCAGTCTCGCTCGACGCCCTGCGCCTGCGTTCGCACGCTCGCGACGCGCTCGCCGACTTCCTGCACCTCGCGCTGCACGCCCTCGACCTGCCCGCGCATTTCATCGACGCGCTGCTTCCACGCCGCCTCGTTTTGCGTCGCTGACTCGATCCGCGCCACCGACTCCGCGGCCACAGCCCGGTGATGCTCGATCGAGGCCTTCGCCTGCTCGACGTGAGCCGCAAGATCACGCTGCTGACGCAGCAGGTCGTCACGGGTCATTTCCAGTCGGCTCGCCTCTCGCCGCGCGTGCTGCACCTGCTCCGCGAGCCTGCCGACCTCGACCTTCGCGCTCGTCATCCGTTCCGCGGCCGCCTCGCTGGCCCGCGTCAACTCTCCCAGCCCCGACTCGAGCTGCTCGACCTCGCGCACCTGCTCGTCGTGCAGTCGGGCCAGGCTCTCGGCGCGTTCACGCAGGCCCGTGCGATCACTCTCGATTTTCGCGATGCGCTGACGCAGCTGCGCGAGTTCCTCGGCGCTCTGGCGATGCTCGCGCTTCGAGCGAGCGGCGTCGGCTTCGAGCCTCTCCAGCCGCGCCTGATCCGCCGCAAACTGGCGCTGCTCGCCCGCCAGGCGCGAACGCAGCTCGCTCGCCTGCTTGTTGAGCGCCGCCGCCTCGCCGTCCACCGACGCAAGCTCAACCCGCGCCGCGTCCAAACGAACAGCCAACTCATTGAGCACGGTGTCGAGATGCTCGAGCTCGCCTCTCCGTTGCAGCAGCCCGCCCTCTTCGCCCGCGCCGAGCGGCCCGGCGATCACGCGACCATCGGGCTCCAGCACCAGCCCGTCCCGCGTCACGAACCGCGCCGGCCTGCCCAGCGACGCGCCCAGCAGCATCGCCGCGTCCGCGTGCTCGACCACCAGCGTCGATCCCAGTACGCGATCAAGCAATGAGTCGATCTTCTCGGGCTCCGCGCCGTCGCCGCGCGGCCTCACCATCTCGCGCAGCCGCGTCATACGCCCGGCGCTCAGCACTTCCAGGGATTCCGTCGCAACAAGCCCCGCGGTCGCGCCCACCGACTCCATCGCGATGAACGTCGCCCGCCCGCGCAGCTTCGCCAGTTCCTCCGCCGGCGGCAGGTCCGCCAGCGTCGGCACCACCAAGGCCTGCAAAAGCGGCCCAAGCGCGCTCTCGACCGCCGCTTCGTGCCCCGGCTCGGTCTGGATCAACTCCGCCAGCGGCGCCACGACGCGTGCAAACGCCTCGCCGCGATCGCGTGCGTCCATGACCTCGCGAACGACCTGCGCATAGCCAACGCGCGCCTGCGCCATCTCGCGCAGCGTCGCACGCCGAGATTCAAGCCGCACCGACTCCTGTTCAAGCTCCGCGACCGCCGCCGCCCGCTCGCGTCGTCCGCTCGCAAGATGCGCGAGACGTTCGTCGTGCTCCGTGAGCTGATTCTGCGACGACGCGATCTGCTCGCGAGCCGTCTCCAGCTGCGCCGCGGCCCGCACCGCCTGCTCTTCGATCGATGCCGCCTCGGTCCCGAGCAATTCGCCCTTGGCCGCCAGGCGATCACACTGCTCGCGCACCGCGTCGGCACGTCGCTCTTCCGCCTGGATCGACGCCTGCAGCACCGCGCGCTCGCGATCGATCTGCGACGCACGCGCCCGGCGCTCGCCGACCTGCGAACGACGCTCGGTCAGCTCCGACATGACCTTCGCCCGCTCGCCCGACGCGGCCGCCAGCGTTCGCTCGCACTCGCCGAGCCGCTCCGCCATCGCCGCCACCGTCTCGCGCTGCTCGACCGTCGCCGTTTCCGTTTCCGCCAAGCGAGACGCCAGCGATTCAAGCTGCCGTGCATCCGAGACCAGCCGCGATTCGGCGCCCTCGAGCGCCCGCTGCGTCATCTCTCGCCGCTGCGTCGCCTGCACCCGCTCGTGCTCGGCCGACAGCCTTTCATGCTCGGCGTTCTTCAGTTCCTCGATCGCCTCGTGCACGCGCAGGTCCAGTTCCTGCTTCTGCGCCTCGACCTCGCTCAGCGACTGAGTCACCTCCTGCCGCGTCGTCTCCAGGTGCGCCTGCTGCGAGGTCAGCCCCTCGAGCCGCTGGCGAAGATCGTCGTAGCTCTCGAACGCCATCGCCATGCGCCACGAGCGAAGCTCAAGATCGAGCGACTGAAACCGGCGGGCCTTGGCCGCCTGCCCACGCACCAGGCGCAGGCGGCGCTCGGTCGAGTCGAGTTCATCACGCGCCTGCGTCAGGTTGACCTGCGTGCGATCGAGCTTCCGCTGGGCCTCCAGCCGGCGCTGCTTGTACTTGGCAATGCCCGCCGCTTCCTCGAAGATCGTGCGGCGTTCCTGCGGGTTCGCCAGGAGCATCGCGTCGACCTTGCCCTGCTCGATGATCGAGTACGCGTCGGCGCCGATGCCGGTGTCGAGGAAGAGATCGCGAATGTCGCGCAAACGGGCCACCCGCCCGTTGATCAAGTACTTGCTCGTTCCGTCGCGGTACAGGCGTCGTTCGACCTCAACGACGTCCGCGTCGATCGGCAGCCCGCGCTTGCCGCGCACATGCGCCTCGACGACCGAAGTTTCGCCCGCGGTACTCGCAGCCGTTTCCGCGCCGACTCCTTGGCCTTCAGCAGTCCCTTCTTCCCCAATGCCCGATGCCTGATGCCCGATGCCTTCTTCCGCCTTCTCTTCCCCCGTGCCCAGTGCCCAGTGCCTCGTTCCTTCTTCGATCACCGGATTCTCGAACGTCAGCGTGACGCTCGCCATGCCCGACGGCTTGCGCGCCGCCGAACCCGCGAAGATCACGTCCAGCATCTCCGTCCCGCGAAGGCTCTTGCTCGAGCGCTCTCCGAGCACCCACTTGATCGCGTCGACGACGTTGCTCTTGCCGCACCCGTTGGGCCCGACAATGCCGGTGATATCGCGATCAAACGTGAACTCGGCCGGATCGGCGAACGACTTGAAGCCGTTGAGAGTGAGCTTGGCCAAACGCATACCGCGGCAACCTCCTGTCGCCCAAGGGACGATCCTCGTCCAGGCGATCCATCGCCATCCCGCCCAAGTCGGGCGTGCCCCATGGTAGCGGAAACCCCCGCGGCACGCGAGTTTTCCCGCCTCAATTCAAGCGTCCAGCCCGCCTCACTCCTTCTTGGGCGGCGCGATCGGCGTGATCGTCGGCTTCACGTCCGGCTGTTCATCCAGCCCGGTCGGTCGCACCGAGCCCGTGTCGAAAACCGTCAGTTCCGGCACGTCGTCCGCCGTCTCCGGGCGATCCTTCACCCGCGACGCCTGCTGCGCCGACAGAAGCTCGCTCATCAGGCGGTCCTGCTCGGTGGCGAACGCCGCCTGCGTTGCGCCGGACTTCTGCAGCGAATACAGCGTCCCAACCACCTCGCTGTACGTCATCCCCAGCCCCGCCCTCGGGTCAGACGCCGTCGTCTCTCGGCCCAAGTACTCCGTCAGGAGCGACAGCGACGCCTCCACCGTCCCCTTGGTCGGCTCGCCCGTGCGCTCGTCGAGGTAGTACAGCTTGATCGGCTCGCCGGCACCGCCACCGTCCAGCATAAACCGGTCGGACCATGCCGAGGCAAAGATCGGTCGTTTCAATTCCGCTCGCTCACCAAACAGCACGATCCGCGGCACGCGCGCCTGCGTCACATAGATCATGGGCTTGCCGAACGGCACCACATCCACAAAGTACTTCACCCTCCCCGCCTTGGTCCGGATCGGCACGCGAGACAGCCCCTGCAGGCCGCCGCCGGGAAGTACAAGTTGTGATCTGGCTTCGAGATAGGCGAACGGTATTTGCTCCGCCAGGTTGTCTTCTCGCTCGCGGAGCTGCTGCATGTATCGGGCGAGCATCGCGGCCTCGGCCCGCTTGGCCAGACCTTCATACGCCGCCACGCGCTCCAGCAGACTATCAGACTCCGTGATGATCTCACGCAGCGCGACGTCGATCGTCGGCCCCGCGTTCAGCTCGCCCAACAGCGCGATCGCCCGCGGGCGGATCGACGCATTCCCTTCCTTGGCCATCTTCTTCAGGAACACCGCCGCCCGCGCGTCGCCCAGTTTCACACCCGCCCGCAGCGCGCCGAACTGCGGCCCGAGCTCCGAATAGTCGTACAAGTCCCGCAGGAACGGCAGCGCCTTGGGCCCCAGCGCCTCCATGCACAGCGAAAACTCGTTCGACAGCCCCGGCTGGTTCTTGAACCCCTCCATGTACCGACGCGCCACCTCTTCCGCTGGCGTGCGGTCGTCGACCCGAACCGCGCGGACGAGGTCCAGGAACTCCTCTGGACGCTCCCGAAAGGCGTTCGGCACGCGCACCGCGATGCTGGCGCCGGACCTTCCGATGGCCGTCGGTTCGCGATCGCCCACGCTCTCGGGAAACCGCGAGTTGATCGACGACACCATCGATCGCGCCACCGCGTGCGATTCGTTGTCCAGCCTGACCTCGACCTTGAAAGGAGAGGTCACCAGGCCGCCGTTCAGAACCCGCCCCGAGGTACGCGTCATTTTCGACGGGTCGCTGAATGGATTGACGAAGATCGGCCCGTGTGCTTCCGCCAGCTTCTGTGTCTGCACCTGACCAAAGGCGCCCGTGAGGCCCAATCGAAGCTCCGTTGTCCAGAGCGTGCCGCCCTCGAGGCTTGTCGCGTTGACCGCCTGCACGAAAACATCGAACGACGAACCCTGCGGCGAGCCGGGTGGAATCGACGCGGTCACCAGCACCACCGCCACGTTCGGATCACGCAGCAGGTCACGGGGGGACTTGCCATCCAGGGGTGTTCCACGAAGCTCATTCCCACGTCCAATCCCGTTGAGGCCCATCTGGCGTTCCATGGTCGCGGCGATGCGATCCGGGAGGTTCTGCCCCCCGGTGCCGCGCAGGCCCACCACCACCCCGTACCCTGAGACCAGCGTTGGGTCCACACCCACAAAGATCGACTGTGCCCCAATCGTTTCGCGCAAAAGGTCGGGTACATCGCGCACCACCAGCGGCCTGACTTCCTTGGCCTTCACAGGCTCGGAAGACTCGCATCCGCCGGCCACCGCAGCGGCAATCGCCGCCACCAACGAAACACCCAGCGTCACCGCGCTCCGCCGAACCTTCATGCACTGCTCCGATCCCGGGCCGGTTGGACGCCGGGGACGCGGGCGGGTTCGCGCGTCATCCGACGCGGCCTCCACGCCCAGGGGCACACTGTACGAAGTTCAACCTTCCCGTGGGTGCGAGGAATTGGCCCATTGCGCCCAGTCCCGGCCCAAACACCCGCGAGTCACCGCCGGGGCGTGGCGCAAGACCCGAACAGAGGCTGATTTGTCAAGTTATCCACAACGGATCGGGCCTCGCATCGGGGTGTCCGCCTGATTCAATACCACCTATCGTGGTCGGCGATCTTCAAGAAATGATTTGCAGCAGCGTAAGTTGCCTTCTTTGAGCGGCTTACAGACTGTCGGCAACTGTCGGTAGCCCTGTCAACAGCATTTTGTGGTCTTGCCCGCTTGCAGGTACGATCTGTAGTGGTATCCTGTTGGTCCCTCGGTGAGTGAGCCGCGAGGGCGACCGGGTCTCGGTCGGACTGATTTGTTCAAGTCAAGCCAGATCTGATAGGATTGCGATCGGGTCTTGAAAGGGCATCGGAATCTCTGGTGCTCGGCGTGGTGTGTTGGCGGCGTTCAAGGCCGTGCGGGCTTTGGGTGTCGCGGAGCGTGGGTCGGTTGGTGCGTGAGGGCTCGGGCATGCGATGGGTGTGCGTCAGAGCGGCACGGGCAGACGAAAGTGGGCAGGGGTTGATGGAGCGTTCGTCGCTCCGTTCGCGTTGGGTGGGAAAACAGAACTAAAGGTCCAATCGCCACGGCGAATCGCGTGATCGCGTTCGATCGCGCGCCGCCAAGGCAAGATCGTCGCTGCGCCGTGCGCGGCGTGAGTCTTCGTGTCCGTGCGGAAGTTCAACTGGAGTGAATCGTGGGCGTCCTTTCAGACCGACAAATCCGAGCGCTCGTTAAGATCGAGCCCTTCGAGATGGCGACCAAGCGCCCCGGGCGCATCTCCTACGGCGTCTCCTCCTACGGCTACGACGTCCGCGTCGGCACGCACTTCAAGATCTTCACCCCGACGCCGCGCACCGGCGACATCGCCGTCGTCGATCCCAAGAAGTTCAGCGACGAGATGATGGTCGAGGTCGACGTGGGCTCCAAGCCCGAGGGCCAGCAGTACGTCATCATCCCGCCCAACTCCTTCGCGCTCTGCGAGACCGTCGAATACCTCGAAATCCCGCGCGACGTCCTGGTCGTGTGCCTGGGCAAGAGCACCTACGCCCGCTGCGGCCTGATCGTGAACGTCACGCCGCTCGAGCCCGAATGGCGCGGCAAGGTCACGCTGGAAATCAGCAACACCACGCCGCTCCCCGCGCGGGTCTACGCCAACGAGGGCGTCGCGCAGCTCGTGTTCCTGAAGGCCGACCAGGTGTGCGAGGTGAGCTACGCGGACAAGGGCGGGAAGTACCAGGACCAGGGCGGCTTGACGCTGCCGAAGGTGGATTGAGCGCGGGCAATGGGCAATAGGGAATGGGCAATGGTTCGAACGGAGCATCTTCAATGACGGCAACCGGCGTGGGATTGTCATCGAGAATCCAAGTCGCGGAAAACCTCTTCAAGGTCTCCGCATCGCCTTCGTTGAAGACCAAGCTCAGGCTCGCTCGCGTTCAGCAGTGGGAGGAGGCTGGATACCGCTTCGAGAGGTACAGCAGTTTCGATGCGGCAGACGGCATAGCGCATGCGACCTCACGTCTGATCGGACTCTTCGATGACGAGTCGATCGATACAGAGTGTCGTGCGACCATCGATGATCTGCGATCGGGACCGGGTGCAGAGTGGCAAGTCCACAAGTCCAAGCTCAGAAGTCTGGTCAAGGAGGCGATGCGTCCATCGATGATTCGTCGCGTTCTCAATTGGGTTTGTTCGTTCTAGGGTCAGAGTTTCATCGCCAGGCAACCATGCGGCAACGCCATGTCCAAGTCGATTCAGTCCTATCGAGATCTCGTCGCGTGGCAAAGGGCCCGCGAGTTGGTCCGATTGGTGTATCAACTCACCGGGAACTTTCCCGGCAGCGAGCGATTCGGACTTGTATCTCAAATGCGGCGGGCCGCGGTTGGCGTGCTGAGCAACATCGCGGAGGGCTATGGGCGGGGAAGTCGGCCGGACTACCTGCGATTTCTTCGGATCGCCCGCGGCTCTTTGTTCGAGCTCGAGTCTCAGGCCATCGTTTCGGTCGACCTTGGGTTTCTGGCAGAGGAGCAGGCGCACAAGCTCTCCGTGCTTGTCGACGAAGTCGCCAAACCTCTGAGCGGATTGATTCGTGTGTTGGAGAAGTAGTGTCGGGCTGGGCGTCATGGATGCCATTGCCCATTGCCCATTCCCCATTGCCTCGTTAATCGGATGACGCGCCAATGAAGATCACCCGCAAATTCACCGTCGCAGGACGCGACCCCTTCGCCACCGTCGGATGGGTGAAGCGTTCTTCCAAAATCACCAACCCCGACGGCTCCGTCGTCTTCGAAATGAAGGACGCCGAGGTCCCGGAGACCTGGAGCCAGCTCGCCACCGACATCATGGTGAGCAAGTACTTCCGCAAGGCCGGCGTGCCGAACGCCGATGGCAGCACCGGCCCGGAGAAGTCCGCGCGCCAGGTCATCCATCGCCTCGCCGGCTGCTGGCGCCACTGGGGCGAAAAGCACCAGTACTTCGACTCCGCCGACGACGCACAGGCCTTCTACGACGAACTCGTCTACATGATGGTCCACCAGATGGCGGCCCCCAACTCGCCGCAGTGGTTCAACACCGGGCTCGCCTACGCCTATGGCATCACGGGCCCGGCCCAGGGCCACTTCGTCGTCGATCCGCGCACCGGAGAGGTCTCCCTCGCCGACGACGCGTACACCCATCCCCAGCCGCACGCCTGCTTCATCCAGAGCGTCGATGACGACCTCGTCAACGAGGGCGGCATCATGGACCTGTGGGTGCGCGAGGCCCGCCTCTTTAAGTATGGCTCGGGCACCGGCACCAACTTCTCCCACCTGCGCGGCGAGGGCGAAAAGCTCTCCGGCGGCGGAAAGTCCAGCGGGCTCATGTCCTGGCTCCGCATCGGCGATCGGGCCGCCAGCGCCATCAAGTCGGGCGGCACCACGCGGCGCGCCGCCAAGATGGTCTGCCTCGACATGGACCACCCCGACATCTCTTCCTTCATCAACTGGAAGGTGCGCGAGGAGATCAAGGTCCAGGCGCTCGTGGAGGGTCTGCGCCTCCTGAAGAAGAGCGACAAGGACCTCGCGGAAACCTGCGAGAAGCTCGGGCTCACGCTCGACTATGACTTCAACGGCGAGGCCTACCAGACCGTCAGCGGCCAGAACAGCAACAACAGCGTGCGCATCCCCGATTCGTTCTTCGACGCCGTCGACCAGGGCGCCGAGTGGAAGACCACCTGGCGCACCAGCCCCAAGACGGCCCGCTCGTTCGAGGCCAAGCGTCTCTGGGACGAGATCTGCTACGCCGCGTGGCGCTGCGCCGATCCCGGCGTGCAGTTCGACACGACGATCAACGACGGGCACACCTGCTCGGCCACCGACAAGATCCGCGCCAGCAATCCCTGTTCCGAATACATGTTCCTCGACGATTCGGCCTGCAATCTGGCGTCGA
>JADYYE010000219.1 GCA_020853815.1 Phycisphaerales bacterium | reverse complement strand
TAAGTATATTTATCTTAAGTGGTGTTTTAGTATTACCCTGAGCATAAAAACCTCTAACCAAAAGAAGTATAAGGCTCTGTGCTGTGATAGAGATAGAGAAGAAGGCCAAAGCACCAGCTACAAGCCTAGTATCATTCCAAGAAAAAACCCCAGCACCCAAAAGTAGACGGACTATCTGGGCACGAAGAACTATAAAAAATAGTGCGCAAGGAATTGAAAAGAATAAAATATTTCTTGTTGCTCGATGTATAAGGGATACAAACTCTCCCTTCTTATCTTCTTCAAAAAGCTTACTAAGAGCTGGAAAAGCAGCCACCGCATAAGAAATACCTATAACCATAAGAGGTGTTGTCTGTATGTTGTATGAAAGCTGAAAGACGGAAATTGAGCCAACAACTAAGAGGGATGCCATGGCACTCATGGAAATAAAAATAATGTTGGTTATAGAAAGACCTAGGGTTCGCGGAAGAGATTGTTTGATAACATCTTTTATTAAAGACCAGTCAATATCTGTTGTGATTTTGGGTAACCTACCAACAGAAAGTAGAGACGGAACCTGTATACCGACATGAAGTATTGCTCCTAAAACAACCCCTAAAACAACTCCTAAAATTCCCATTGTTGGATACAGAAAAACTATCCCAACAACTATACCTAGGTTATATAGTATAGGAGCCAATGCAAACGATAGAAACTTGTGTTTAACCTGAGTAAATGCACTAAAGAGACTTGAAAGACCAAACAAAAATGGGGAGAGAAGCATAATACGTGTAAACAAAACTAAAGATTCATGCTGACTAGCAGAAAATCCAGGAGAAACTAAATGTGTAAGCCAGGGCATAATCAAAAAAGCTATACCTGATACTATTGTCATACCAAGCAGATAGACTGACAATAATGAATCAGAAAATCTATTCATTTTTGTTTCATCATTTTTTCTAATATGAGAAGTTATAAAAGGAATCAAAACAGTAACAGAAAAAAGAGAAGCTATGGCATTGAATATAAAGTCAGGCGTACGGAATGATGCATAATAAACATCTAAAGAAGATGATGGACCTACAACTCCCGCCAAAAAGCGATCCCGAAAAAGCCCAATTAATTGAGAAAGGATTGAAAAGATAGCAAGAACCAGGGCAGCCTGGTTCATGTTAGTTATATCCTTATTAAGAAG
>JADYYE010000034.1 GCA_020853815.1 Phycisphaerales bacterium | reverse complement strand
GGCATCTTGAGGCCCGCGACAAGGTCGAGCGTGAGTTGTTTGAGATTGCTCGCCGCACGGGATGGCTCGGGCCCGATGTGGCCGATCGATGGAGCGAAGTGGTCTCGAATTGGAATCACCTCTTCGCCGAAGGGCGCGCCCTTGCCGTGTTCGAGCAGTCACTCCTGCAGATGGAGATGCCCAAGCTCCGCGAGCTCGTCAAGGACGATGGGATCGCCGCGGGAACTCTGCTGTGGCAGGGGCCACGGCTCGGCTTTTGCACTCTTGCCCAGCCCGCCAAACGCCGCACTCGATCTGATCAATCAGTACCTGTCCTGACCCTTCGCTCCCAGAATCGCGACGCGAAACTATCGCCGCCGTATCTGCTTCCGTTCCGCACCCTGTTGCGACTGGCGGCCGAGAGCTCGCCGGAGCGGTTCACACAGAACCACGCCGACGCGCTGGCAGGGTTTGCGACACGAGTCGAATCGCTCTGGGCTTCATCGCGTTGACCGACCGTTGAACGCATCCTGGCCAATCAGCTTATTCCAGAGCACTCGCTGTGAATCCCAGCGATCAGTCGCGACGAGGCTCCGCAGATGACGTTCGGTGAGTTGGTCCCGTCCCACCGGCGCAGGTGGGAAGAACAGGAGTCGCTCCTGGATGTCTGGGGCCAGATGCAGCAGGTTCATGATCTGGGTTATCCGCGGCTGCGTGACGTCGCATAGCTGGGCCAGTTCGGACTGGTCCGCCACCACGCCCTTGCGGAGCATTCCGTCGAAGTGAATCGCCAAGGCCATCAGACGGGCGACGCGGGGCACGCGGCTGGGCAGGACCTTGGGGGCAGCATCAGGCGCGGAAACGGCCTTGGTGCACTTGCCGCGCCGAACAAAGTGAATGGGGCGTACGACAGTCGTCATGCAACCTCCTGGAGTTTGCCGCGGCAGAGCGCCGCGATGCCGGTGGGGCGGAACGTCACCGCCACCGTGGCGGCGTCGGCGTCGTATTCGACCGTGGTGAAGATCAACTTCAACACGCGGGCTTGCTCGCGTGGGGAGAGGTTGGCCCAGACGCCATCAAACTCTTTCAGGGCCTTTCGAGCCTCATCCCTTGAAATCGCGGTGGCGTCCATCTCGGCAAGCCGGGCTTCAACTTCCCCCAACCGCTGGCGGGAGTTGGTGATTCGGCCATGGGCATTCGCCAATTTGGCGGTCACGTCGGTCGCCGGGCTGGCGTCAGCGACGAGCGATTGGAGATCCCTCTCGAGCCGCTTCAGCGACGCTTTGAGCTCATCTCGTTCACGCTGAAGCGACGCAGACTCTTGGTCTAGGCAGGTCCTTGTTTCGGCCAGGACACGATCGAGCAGGTCGCGGTCCTCGCCGAGTGAACGGATCTCATTCACAACGATGCGCTCGATCTCGGCTCCCGGAAGTGTTCTAGCGGGACAGGTGTCGCTGCCGCTCTTGATGGCTTTCACGCAGCGGTAATACCTGTAGAACCGTCCGTCCTTTCCATAGAAGGAATGCGTCATCGCGGAGTCGCACACCTTGCAGCGCAGCAGGCCCCGAAGGAGCGCGCCATACTTGTTCCGCACCTCCTTGCCACCGGTGCGGCCGTTCTCTCGCATCTGGCTCTGGACCCGTTCGAATACGGCCGGTTCCACAATCGCCTCGTGCTCACCGTCGTAGACCTGGTCCTTGTGAACGATTTTCCCGATGAGGATCGGATTGGTCAGAAACGCGTACAGCGTCGCCCGGTCGAACGGACGGCCACCCTTAGCCGCTCCCTTTCTCGTGATGCGACGCTTGTTGGGCCATCCTCGCCGGGTCAGCTCTGTCACCACCGGCTGCAATGAACCCTTGTCCAGATACATCTGGAAGATTTCGCGGACACGCGCAGCCTCCTTGGCGTTGATCACCAGTCGCGGACTCCCACCGGACCGGTCGACGTCGTAGCCCAGCACGGGCACGCCGCCCGCCCACTTGCCGCGACGCTTCTGGGCCGCGACCTTGTCGCGGATGCGCTCGCCGATGATCTCGCGCTCGAACTGGGCGAACGAGAGGAGGATGTTGAGCGTCAGCCTGCCCATCGAGCTTGTGGTATTGAATTGCTGCGTCACCGAGACGAACGACACGCCCTTGCGGTCGAACGCTTCCATGATTCGGGCAAAGTCGAGGAGCGACCGGCTCAGTCTGTCCACTTTGTAGACGACCACGCAGTCGATCTTCCCGGCCTCAATGTCGCGGAGGAGTTGCTCAAGGGACGGCCGCTCCATGCTGCCGCCGGAGAAGCCGCCGTCGTCGTAGCGATCGGGAAGGCAAACCCAGCCTTCGTTCTTTTGGCTGGCGACGTATGCCTCGCCCGCGTCGCGTTGGGCATCAAGCGAGTTGTACTCCTGATCGAGCCCTTCCTCGCTGCTCTTTCTGGTGTAGATCGCGCACCTGATGCGTCGCTTCTCGCCCGCCACGGTTCCGTTCACGCCGCCAGCTGGGTTGGTTGGGGCTCGTTGTTTCATGACTTCCCCTGTAACCCGAAGAACCTGAACCCGTTGACGTGCGTCCCCGTCACCTTCTTGGCGATGGCCGACAACGAGCGGTAACGCTCGCCGTCATAGTCAAACCCCTGACCGTCGGGCAGGACGACGACCCGAATGGCCCGGCCCTTGTACTCCTTCACCACGGCAAAGCCAGCGGGTGGGATCCGGGCATCCCCGGTCGCCATTCCCTTCACGGAACGGGTCGTTGTGCAGCCTGGCCCCGGCTGTGGCGGGCAGATTGTGGCCTTCGGGGCCATCACTCGGACCTCCGCGAGGTCGGCCAGCTCTGCTGCTCGCTTCCGCGCCCGCTCGCTCAGACCACCCTCCGCGTTGGCCTGGATCCGCCAGGCGATTTTGCGGATCAGGTACGCGCGGTGGCGAGTGCGGCACTTGTGGCCGTGCAGATCTTCGTACCGCTGCACAAGGTCGCCTGTGGTCATCTTGCCAAGGTCGTCGAGTTGTCGCTGCATCAGGTCGGACATTGAATCTCCTATCGCATGGGCCGAGAGCGTTAACCCGCGGGCCGCGTTGCGACACTGAGGGCGGCTTCCGGCGAGAGTTCAAGTCCATCGCCGAGAGATCTGGCATGCTCGTCAATCGCCCGCTTGGTTCCGCCTGTCCGCGCCCGTGTGGCACGAACGGCACGCACCACGCCACGCGCCAGAATGCTCGCGATCTCTGCTTCGCGCTCTGCGGGCGTCATGCTGTCCGGGTTCTTCGATGATGTCACGCCGCGGCTCCGGGTTCGATCGCCGCGCCCATCGCGGAATCGTCTCTGGAGCCCTTATGCAAACGCCGAAGCGCGTGCGCGCCGCAATGAACAGGCCGACGTGATCGGAGCACCGTGGCGCGAACATCGAAGTCGTGACAGTGGGGTTTGCGATCGCGCTTCGAGCGAGGTCGCCCGTTAACCCCCGCCCGTTCGGAAGAGAGACCTGGAGAGACTTTGGCCCGAGTTTGCCCCCGAGGGCCCCAGGATCGCCGGACGCTGGTTATGGCGGGCTGAAGGCCAGAGACGTCGCCGACGGCGGGCCCAGTCGCCAACCCTCGCGGAACGTGGGCCCAAAAGCGAAAACGCCGCCGAGGTCTCTCGGCGGCGTTCCCTGAAAACCAAGGGGCCGGCTGCTTTCGCAACCGGCCCGGCAATAGCGGGGGCAGGATTTGAACCTGCGACCTCCGGGTTATGAGCCCGACGAGCTACCGGACTGCTCTACCCCGCAATCTGGGCACAGTTGTAGGTCAGATCCACTCCAACGTCAATCAAGTTGATCATCCCGGACACCTTTGTCCGCCCGGGCTTTGAATACGCCCTTCTGGACCCCGCCGCGGCCCACCGCCGATATCTCGTCCATGAGCCAGCCAACCCCCGCGGCCTCGCCCCTTTCCCACTCCTCCCAGGCCACCTCCACCCAGCCCTCAACCTTCACGTTTCAATCCAGCAACGACCCGTTGCTGCGCGCGCAGCCGCACCGCTTGGCCACGGCCGTCATCGCCCACGCCGATCAGAAGCCGCGCGAACGGGTCCTTCTCTATGCCCTCGTCTTCGCCCTGGCGCCCAAACGCTGCCTCGAAATCGGCGTCCGCTGGGGGGGCGGCTCCCGGATCATCCACGCCGCCCTCTCCGACCTTTCGCACGGCGTGCTGGTCTCGATCGATCCGTCCCCTTCGCTCGAATTCGACTGGACCCTGATCGCCGATCGCGCAACCTTGATCATCGGCTCGTCGCCCGCCGACCTCGGTCGCTGCCTCGCCGCGGCCGACGGACCGTTCGACTTCGTTTTCGTCGACGGCGACCACAGCGAAAAATCCTGCTACGCCGACCTCGAAGGTGTCGCCCAGATGACCACGCCCGGCGCAAACATCCTCCTCCACGACGCGTTCCATCCGCCGGTCGACCGCGCCATCGCCCGGGCTCTGCAATCGCTCCCCTTTGCCGACGTTGCCATGCCCGCGCTGACACGCAACGACGGCCTGCACGTTGAAAGCGGGCGAACCATGACGTTCGGCGGCGTGCGCTGGCTGCGCCGGAAGTAGACGCACGCCATCGCCCCGCGTCACCGGGACTGGGCCGCACGGGCCCGTGTGCCGGACCGATCGGAGAGATAAACCGATCGATCCCGAGTCAGCACCCGGCCTCGAACGCCTCCGCGAACATGTCGTAATCGTCACCGTTCACGAAGCCGTCGCCGTTGATGTCGGCGCTCGACAGACCGGATTCAAAGGCGAGCGCGAACGCGTCGTAATCGTCGCCGTTGATGAACCCGTCGCCATTGAAGTCCGCGGCCGTGCCGCGCCACCAGAACGCTCGCTCGTCATTGGGCATGAAGTCCGACCAGCCGACCACGACGCGCCCATCGACGGAGACAGCGCACGCGCTCGCCGCCTCGCCTCCGAGCCTGCCCAAGCTCTGCATCCCGCGCTCGAGCGACCAGCGGAACGCGACCCAACCGCCAGGCACGCGAGCCTGCCCAACCACCACGTTCCCGTCCGGCGATACGGCCTGCGCGTACGAAGTCGCGCCGCCCAGCGTGCCAAGGCTCTGCATCCCGCCCGCGAGCGTCCACCGGAACGCTCGCGCGTTGCCCGCCTCATTCGTGGAGTCACCGACCACCACGTTCCCGTCTTCGGACACTCCCCACGCCGAGGCCATCACGCCGCCGAGCGTGCCCAGGTCCTGCATCCCGCCAGCTACGGTCCAGCGGAACGCCCGCGTTTCGCCCGCCGCGTTGGTCGACGAGCCCACCACAACCAGCCCGTCCTCCGAGATCGCATTGGCACTGCTGTAGAGCCCTCCCAGCGTTCCGAGATTTACAAGGCCCGTGTCCGAGCTCCACCGGAACGCGCGCCACTGCCCGTTCGCAAGCCGCGAATCACCCGCGATCGCGCCGCCGCCCGCGGAAATCGCAACCGCATAGGAATCACCGCCGAGCGTGCCCAGGTTCTGCAATCCACCCGCGGGCGTCCAGCGGAACGCTCGCCACCCAGACGAGACCTGCCCCTGGACCGCGACGACTTCTCCGTCCGCCGAGGCGCACTGGCCCACCGACCACCCGTTGTCGATCGCGCCGAGGTCCTGCATGACGCCGTTAATCCAGCGGAACGCGTGGACGCGCCAGAGCGCATCGCGCGATTCACCGACAACCGTGCGGCCGTCCGCGGAGACTCCCCACGCGCGCGCATAAGTCCCCCCGAGCGAGCCGAGGTCCATCATGCCGTCCGACGGCGTCCAGCGAAACGCGCGGTACTGATCGAAGCCATTGAATGTCAGCCCGACGACGACACGGCCGTCCGCGGAGACGCCGTACGGCGACGAGTTCATCCCGCCCAGCGTGCCGAGGTTGACCATCTCACCGCATGCCTGCCCATTCGCGGTTGAACTCAAAAACACCGACATCGAACACGCGGCGATAGCGAACGCGCCCACCGCACTCGGGATGCTCCGCTGACATAGAGGGTTCATGGACATACGCCCTTTGCTGCCAAGTTGAAGAAGCCTGCAGGCCAGCCCCACGCAGGACGGCTTGCATACAAGGCTACTGGCCCGTCTATTACGGATCAACACATCCCTTTCGTATTCGCCGTCTTTTCTTTGCTGATAGCCCTTGGTCGCACGGATTACGTCCCACATCGTCACGCACGCGGCCGACGTACGGCGGTGCTGTTCCGCGCGACTCGACCAATGCGTTTGCCCGGTGACTTCGCGAACAGGACGCAAACCCCGAACAACCGAGAGCCACCAGAGCCATCGCCAACGCCGCTCGCCGCAACTCGCGTTTTCGCTTTGAGTCGGGAATCGACAACGCTCCATCCACGCACGCCAATCCCCTCAGCCGCACTCCCGCCCGATCGGCCTTGCCGCGAATACCATCGCCCATGCCGGATAAGGTCAACATTCTGCTCGTCGGCGGCGGCGGACGCGAGCACGCCATCGCCACCGCAATCTCCCGCTCTCCTCGCGTCGGCGACCTCTGGACCACACACCCGGAAAACCCAGGTCTCGCCAAGCTCGCCCGCGCCGTCGATGTGCCCGTCTCGGCACGCGAGATCTATCGCCTCCAGCAGTTCTGCGATCACAAAAAGATCGGCCTGGTCGTCGTCGGACCCGAAGAGCCGCTCGCCGAGGGATTCGCCGACAAACTCGCCTCGCCCACGCGCGTCGTCTTCGGCCCGCTCGCCGAGGCCGCCCGCCTCGAGGCCGACAAGGCCTGGGCCAAGCAGGTGATGCGTTCCGCCTCCATCCCCACCGCCGATTCTCGCACGTTCTCCGATTTCACCGCGGCCAAGTCCTACGTCGAAACCCGCGAGGAAGCCCCCGTCATCAAGGCCGCCGGCCTCGCCAAGGGCAAGGGCGTGATCGTCGCCGCCACGACCGAAGAAGCGATCGTCGCGCTCGAACGAATCATGGTGCAAAGAATCTTCGGCGACGCGGGACGCACCGTTGTCGTCGAGGAACGCCTCGAAGGCCCCGAGGTCTCCGTGCTCGCCATCGTCGATGGCCGCAACATCCTCGTCCTCCCGCCGTGCCAGGACCACAAGCGCCTCGGCGACAACGACACCGGCCCAAACACCGGCGGCATGGGCGCCTTCTGCCCCAGCCACACCCTCACGCCCGACGTCATGGAAACCGTCGAACGCGAGATCCTCGTGCCCACCATCGACGCCCTGCGCCGCGACGGCATCGACTATCGCGGCGTTCTCTACGCCGGGCTCATGCTCACGCCCGCGGGCCCCAAGGTCCTCGAGTTCAACGTGCGCTTCGGCGATCCTGAATGCCAGCCCCTGATGACGCGCCTCAAGAGCGACATCATCGAACTCATGCTCGCGACCTGCGCCGGAAAGCTCGATCAGATCGACGTCGAGTGGAGCGAGCAGCCCGCCTGCTGCGTCGTGCTGGCCGCCAAGGGCTATCCCGACAAGCCCCGCGCCGGCGACGCCATCACCGGGCTCGATCAGGCCGAAAAACTCCCCGGCGTCTCGGTCTTCCACGCCGGCACCAGGCGAAACGAGAAGGGCCAGATCGTGACCAGCGGCGGACGCGTGCTGGGCGTCACGGCCCTCGGCGCCGACCTACCGGATGCGCGCCGACGTGCCTACGAGGCCGCCGACCTCATCAACTTCGACGGGAAGGTCATGCGCCGCGACATCGGCGCGAGCGAATAAGCGCACCCATCAAGATCGGGTTTTGATCGGTTTCCGCCCGCCGCCCTGCGTACTCGGACCTTGCGGGCGATCATGCCGACCGCCTCAGATTGGCTCGCGGCGGGAACCCCCCCTGTGGTAGAGTCGGACGGGTAGGAAGCCGAATGGGTGTGGTCCCGCGGGTGCGGAGGCCGCCTCATGCGGTCGACCCGTCTCGACCTGGAGTGCATATGAAGAAGCGTCTCACGATTGCGGCCTTGTTGTCGGCGGCGGCTCTCACGGCCTCGCCCCTCGCGCTCGGCGCCGACGGCGTCGCTCGCACGCTCCAACTCAAGTCCGGCAACATCGACACCTCAAAGTCCGCCTCGCTCCTCGCGCCCCGCGCCAAGTTCGACGCGTCGAAGCGCTATGTCATCCAGCTCGACGGCCCCATGACCCCCGCAAAGCGCGCCGCCCTCGACAACGCCGGCGTCGTTACCTCCGACTACCTCCCCGACTTCGCCTACGTTGCCGATCTCTCGATGGCCGACGCCGCCAAGCTCGCCAACCTCGGCTTCATCACCTGGGTCGGCGCGTTCGACAACGCGTGGAAGCTCGACCCCGCTTGGGGCACGCGCCAGCTCAACGACGCCGAGCGCGTCGAAGCACTCGCAAACAACGAGCGCCTCGCCGCCATCGTCTGCTTCGCCGACGCCGATCCCCAGCCCGTCGTCAACGAGCTCACCCGGCTGGGCGGGCGACTCGCCGACATGGAGCTCGTCGGCGACTCCGTCTACATCGAAGCCTGGCTCCCCACCGCCAAGGCCGCCGAACTCGCCGCCCAGGACCACGTCCAGTGGATCGAGGAAGCGCCCGAGGTCAACCTTCGCAACGACTCCAACCGTTGGATCCTCCAGAGCAACACCAGCGGCCAGACGCCCATCTGGAATCAGGGCATCCACGGCGAAGGCCAGATCGGCGGTCTGATCGACGGCGGCGTGCGCGAGTCCCACTGCATGTTCGACGACTCCGTCGCCACCGGACCCACCCACCGCAAGATCATCGCCTTCCGCGGAAGCACCGCCGCCGACAGCCACGGAACACACACCGCCGGAACCTTCGTCGGCGACCAGACCCCCTTCGGAACCTACACCACCGCCGACGGCCTCGCCTTCGCCGCCAAGCTCTCCTTCACCAACCTCAGCAGCGTCGGCAGCAGCAACCTCTACACCTACCTCAACACCGCCTACACCGACGGCGCCCGCGTCCACAGCAACAGCTGGGGCGACGACGGCACCACCGCCTACACCACCCACTGCCGCCAGATCGACCAGCACACCTGGGAAAAGGAAGAGAGCCTCGTCGCCTTCGCCGTCACCAACCTCGGTTCCCTCAAAACGCCCGAAAACTCCATCAACGTCCTCGCCGTCGGCGCCAGCCAGGACACCCCCAATCAAAACAATCACTGTTCGGGCGGCGCCGGACCCACCGCCGACGGGCGACGCAAGCCCGAGGTCTACGCTCCCGGCTGCAGCACCAGCAGCGCCAACTCCGGCACCACCTGCGGCACCACCACCATGACCGGCACCTCGATGGCCTGCCCCGCCGCCTCCGGCGCCGGACTCCTGGTCCGCCAGTACTTCACCGACGGCTTCTACCCCACCGGCGCCAAGGTTCCCGCCGACGCATTCACGCCCTCCGCCGCTCTCATGCGCGCCGTGCTCATGAACAGCACCGTCGACATGACCGGCATCAGCGGCTATCCCAGCAACTCCGAAGGCTGGGGACGACTCCTCCTCGACAACGCCCTCTACTTCACCGGCGACGCCTCCAAGCTCTACGTCGTCGATGTCCGCAACGCTCAAGGCCTCTCCACCGGCGGCCAGGCCACCTACACCTTCAACGTCAACAGCAACACCAAGCCCCTCAAGATCACCATGGTCTTCACCGGCCCGCCCGCCGCCGTCAACGCCAGCAACCCCGTCATCAACAACCTCGACCTCGAAGTCTCCGACCCCGCCAACACCCTCTACAAGGGCAACGTCTTCACCAGCGGCCAGTCCTCGACCGGCGGC
Source organism: Phycisphaerales bacterium (assembly GCA_020853815.1). Classification (GTDB taxonomy): domain Bacteria; phylum Planctomycetota; class Phycisphaerae; order Phycisphaerales; family UBA1924; genus JABWBC01. Next base: position 811 of record JADYYE010000034.1, on the reverse strand, counting down.
AGCGCCGACGCCAAGAACAACGCCGAGATGGTCCTCCGCACCACCCCCGCCACCGGCACCTACACCGTCACCATCAAGGGCACGGGCGTCAACCAGGGCACCCAGGGCTACGCACTCGTCGTCACCGGCGACGTCTCCACCTGCACCAGCCCCTCCATCTCCGACCAGCCCGATTCCCTCACCGTCACCGACAACCAGAGCGCCCTCTTCACCGTCACCGCCGCCGGATCCTCTATCGGATACCAGTGGAAGAAGGACGGCAACGACATCAGCGGCGCCAACGCCAGCTCCTACTCCATCGCCGCCACCGACCTCGGCGACTCCGGCTCCTACACCGTCGTCATCAGCAACTCCTGCGGCTCGCTCGAGAGCAACCCCGCCGTCCTCACCGTCAACCCCTGCCCCGCCGACCTCAACGCCGACGGCTTCGTCAACGGCGATGACTACGACGCCTTCGCCAGCGCCTTCGACGCCGGCGATCCCGGCGCGGACTTCAACCACGATGGCTTCGTGAACGGCGACGACTACGACGCCTTCGCCAGCGCCTTCGAGAACGGCTGCTGAGACTCCCGCCAACCAACATCCTCGCCTCGCTTCCAAACCCCGGGCCAGCCCCGGGGTTTTTCTTTTTCGATATCACGCCGCCCGATGCCCCATGCCTTCGTTCTCGCTGAAACCGCTCGCCCCCGACGTGGACGACACCCGCACGCACAACGCCGCCAACGAGCTTCTGACCCGGGACACGGACAGCAACAGCAGCGTGAACTACACCCTGACGCACGACGCGGTGGGGAATTTGACCGACGACGGC
>JADYYE010000033.1 GCA_020853815.1 Phycisphaerales bacterium | reverse complement strand
GACCTCGTCGCGCAGGGCGAGCTTGCAGAGCACCTTGCAGCGGATCCGCTGGGCGTGGATGGCGGCATCTCCGACGCGGAGGCGTTCGATCAACTCTTCGGAGCGCGACGCGTGCAGCGTCAGCATCTCCGTGATCTGGCGCTGCGCTCCGCCCGCTCGTGACCTGCGGGTCGGGCAGAGGCGCCACCTCCAGTCGCCGAGGGTGGGCAGGCCCAGCCGCAGGCGCGAGACCTCGACGCCGATCTCCGGATGAGCCGCGAGCAGCCCCGTTGCGATCGCGCCCAGGCCCGCGCCGAACGACTCGCCGCTCAGGTAGAGGGGAACTCCGTGTCCAAGGTGCGCCGCGAGGGCACGCAGCGCGTTGACGACGTCCGCGACTCCCAGCACCAGCGACCAAGCCTGGAGGTCGGTTGCGGTGCTGTCCGAGCCGTCGCCGGTCGAGCCCGAGTGCGGCACGTCCAAGCCGCGGCAGAGCCAGGAGCCCGATGTCCAGTCGCCAGTGTCGAGCATTGAGCCCGGATAGCCGCGCACACGGATCGCGAGCACCGCGGCGCCGCGAGCGACAAGCGGGGCCCATCGCTCTTCCTCCCGCACGAGCGCGGGTGGTTCGTCGTATCCGTGGAGCGCCACGATTCCCGCCTTCGCAACGCCGTGCGGCTCGAACAGGCGGCAGCCGATCCGCACGTGTCTAGAGGACTCGAACTGGTGCGTCGCCGTTCCGTCTGCGGGGTCGATCTCTGGCGAGGTCCAGGCGGTCAGGCGGGGCGTCGAGGCGACGATGCCTTTAGTCCAGGCGTTCCACACCGGAACGTGGAACCGGCTCGGCGCGGGATCGGCGACATGCGCCAGTGTGGCGCTTGGGCCAAGTCCAAAGTCGTCCGGCTCGAACATGCTCGCTCCCCGATGCGGGCCTTGGCCCCGGTGTCTAGTTTGACATTTCCGCGGCGCCGTGTGCGGCCATGAGCAACTGCTCGACCGCAGCGCTGTTGTAGCGGGCGATCCAGAGCTGCGTCGACGAGGGTCCGGACTCGCCCGGGGGCTGCCTGCGGCTGGTCCACATCATCCACTTGCCGCTCGCATCGAACGCGGGCAGCACGTCGGCGCCCATGGCGCGTGTCACGGGCACGCGCGGGCGGCTCTCAAGGGAGGCGTCGGGGTCGGCGTCGATGGCGAAGACTTCGTAGTTCTCGTGGCCGAGTTCGCTTGATGCGTACACGAGGAATCTGCCGCTCGCGTCCCAGTACGGACACCAGTTCACGAAGTCGTTGGCGGTCAGCGCGATCTCGCGGGCAATCCCGGTGGGTTTGCCCTCGGCATTGAAAGCGAGTTCGGCGATGTAGATCTGGAGGTGGTCATTTCTCTCGCGGTCCGACCTGTAGCAGATCCACTTTCCATCGGGGGAGAAAAAAGGTCCGCCGTCGTACCCCGGCTCGGCGACGAGGGGCGTGTGCGTGTCCGCTTTCGTGTCGTGGATCCAGATGTCGGCATCGGCGGGCGGGCGCACGCCGTTGGCATCCGGCGCGACCGGTTCCACGTGGGCGTACAGAACGAAGCGACCATCCGAGGACCACGAGCACTCGGCGTCGTAGCCCGGCCTCTGGAACATCGCGACCGGTCCGTTCCAATCCTTCGGGGCATCCTCGCCCGGCCAGCCGCCCCGGGACTCGATCCAGCGGCCCGGGATCGTGCGGGTGCAGACGTCCATCTCCTCGGGGAACGCCCAGAGGTAGCGACCTTGGCCGACTTTGTACCCCGGGGACTCGTCGGACTTGGGCGCGACGATCGTGGAGCCGAGCATCACCTTGGAGGGGTCGGTGGGGTGGAACCAGCCGCATGTGCTGGCCGATCCCGGGGCGGTCAGGGCGATCGGCTCGCCCATGCCGGCGATCTCGTTTCCATCTCGGAGGAGGGGGGCGGCGAACATCGTGTACGGTGCGTTGGCGGGCTGGCCGACCTCAACGGCCTGAAAGATGATCCAGGCCCCGTCCGGGCTGAAGTACGCCTCGCCCGCCTTGGTGAATCGAGCCGGATCCGTGAGGCGGAGGTGCCCGGTGAGAACGGGCGCCTCACCCCAGTCTTCGATGTGGGACGCCGCGGACCGGTCGGCAGTGGCTTCCCCGTCCGCTCGGACCGACCCTGCCACGAGTGCCAGGCCGACAACACACCAAGACGCGTTCCAACAACTCATGTGCGGGATCCCTCGGCCCGGGCGACTCTCGCGGCAACTGGCGTAAACGCCCGCGCCCGCGTAGATTGAGTGCGCCGTGACGAAAGGTTAGCGCCGGCGCACGCCGGAGACAGTCCCCAGGCCTGGCACATGCCAATCATCGACGCCGAACTCAAGGTCGTCCAGATCTCCAAGCGGTTCCTTGTCGTGGACAAGCCGTCGGGGCTGCTGTCGGTCCCTGGAAAGGGCGAGCAGAACCAGGATTGTGTGGCGAGTCGCGCCAAGGTGCTGGTGCCTCAGCCGACCGGCCCGTTCGTGGTGCATCGTCTGGATATGGAGACTAGCGGGCTGATGGTCCTGGCGAGGGATGCCGACGCCCATCGGCACCTGTCGCGCCAGTTCGAGGCCCGGGCGGTCACCAAGGTGTACGAGGCGGTGCTGATGGGAGAAGTGGTGGGGGAGAGCGGGACGATCTCGCTCCCGATTCGGCCCGATATCGACCGACGCCCCTACCAGATCGTCGACTGGGAGCACGGGCGGGAGGCGGTCACGCGGTGGCG
>JADYYE010000218.1 GCA_020853815.1 Phycisphaerales bacterium | reverse complement strand
GGTTGTCGCCTTTGACAATAGCTTCGTATGCCTTCGCACGACCATTGATGTCGTCCGACTTGATCGTTAACAGCTCCTGCAGGATGTTTGATGCGCCAAATGCCTCGAGCGCCCAAACCTCCATCTCTCCAAAACGCTGACCACCGAACTGTGCCTTACCACCCAGCGGCTGCTGCGTGATCAAAGAGTATGGTCCGATAGAACGCGAGTGCATCTTGTCGTCCACCATGTGCGACAGCTTGAGCATGTAAATTACGCCCACAGTTGCACGCTGGTGGAAACGGTCGCCGGTTTCGCCGTCGGACAGATAGGTTTGACCCAGGTCCGGCAGATCTGCCTGCTGAATGTACTCTGCAATTTCGTCGCGGGTAGCTCCGTCGAAGATTGGCGTTGCAAAACGCAAGCCCAATTTTTCGCCGGCCCAGCCGAGTACCGTTTCAAAAATCTGGCCCAGGTTCATACGGGAAGGTACACCCAGCGGGTTGAGTACGATGTCCACGGCAGTTCCGTCTTCCAGGAAAGGCATATCTTCGATACGCACAATTCTGGAAACGATCCCTTTATTTCCGTGGCGACCGGCTAATTTATCCCCTACTTTCAGCTTGCGCTTCTTGGCGAGGTAAACTTTTGCCAGTTTGAGTACCCCTGCGGGCAACTCATCCCCAATGCTGATGTTGAACTTCTCCCGCTTATAACGACCAACTTCTTCGTTGTATTTGATGCTGTAATTGTGCAGCAACTTGGCAATCAGTTCGTTGATCTTCGCATCGTCCGACCAGTTGCTGTAATCCACCGTGGTGTATTCCACTTCGCGCAGCAAATCCTGCGTGAATTTGGTCCCCTTCGGCACAACTGAATCTCCGTAGATGCTTTTCACACCTTGTGAAGATTTGCCTTTCAGCAAAGTCAGCAATTTGTCAATCAATATGGTCTGAAGCTGGTTGACCGCTACCGCGTGCTGGTCATCGAGGCGCGTCAGTTGGTCTTTTTCCTGTACTTTCTGGATTTTGTCCTTTTTCGTACGACCAAACATCTGCTTGTCAATGATAACGCCCTGGATAGAAGGCGGCGCTTTCAACGATGCGTCTTTAACATCGCCAGCCTTATCGCCAAAGATAGCGCGGAGCAGCTTTTCTTCCGGTGTCGGATCGGTTTCCCCTTTCGGCGTAATTTTACCGATCAGGATATCGCCTTCTTTCACCCAGGCGCCCACACGGATAATCCCGTTCTCGTCGAGGTCTTTGGTCGCCTCTTCGCTTACGTTCGGGATATCGTTGGTCAGTTCTTCTTCACCCAGCTTCGTATCGCGCACGTCCATTTCGAAGTGTTCGATGTGAAGCGAAGTAAAGATGTCTTCCCGTACCACACGCTCCGAGATTACAATGGCATCTTCAAAGTTGTACCCTTTCCAGGGCATGAAGGCCACTCTCAGGTTTTGGCCCAGCGCCAGTTCACCTTTATCGGTCGCGTACCCATCGCAAAGGATGGAGCCCCTTTCCACGCGGTCGCCTTTGCGGACGATCGGCTTCAGGTTGATGCACGTTCCCTGGTTGGTGCTGAGGAATTTAGTCAGGTAGTACGTCTTTCTGTTGTCTTCGAAAGAAACCAATTGTTCTTCTTCCGTACGGTCGTAGCGAATGCGGATTTGTGTAGCATCCACATATTCTACCACGCCATCGCCTTCTGCATTGATCAGCATCCGGGAATCGCGTGCCACTTTATCTTCCAGGCCAGTGCCTACAATCGGCGCACCCGGACGAATCAGCGGAACTGCCTGACGTTGCATGTTCGAGCCCATGAGGGCACGGTTGGCGTCATCAT
>JADYYE010000176.1 GCA_020853815.1 Phycisphaerales bacterium | reverse complement strand
CGTAGGCGAACAGCATCAGCGCCGACAGCCAGCTGCCCCCGCCCGCCTGCGCGCGGCGGAACCCGCGCACGATCAGCCACAGCACCACCGCCCCCGACGCGAGGCGAATGGTGGTGAAGCTCGCCGCATCGATGCCCGTCTCCCTGAGCGCAATGCGGCACAGCACCGAGTTGCCGGCGAAGGCGAGCATGGTGAGGGTGGTTAGGAGGAGGGTGCGGGCGGGGGGCATCGGGTTTATCCGGAAGATCACAGCGTAGTATGGCTAGTAAGATAATTAGAACTTGACTCTTCGTATTACCACGCAGACATGGTCAGACTCTGCTGTGTGGTGAGTTACATATAGGCCGTAATGGGAAAGTCGTTTGTGCTTGTCATTCCAAATACGTAGTGGCACGATGCAAAACCATAAGCAACGCTATAAGACCAAGCTGTAGCACCCCTTAAGGTTGATGCTTTAGGAAGTCGGTTCTTAGATGATCGAGCAAATATCAAGAACTCCTCGCCCACTATCTTGGTGCATAAGGAATTCAAGTGATTGATAAGAGCGTAACAAATCCTGGATATCACAAGCAGTTTTTCAAAGACCGTTTCAAGGATGATGAGCGTTCCATCCTTGATGCTCTGTCGAAGGCTTGGTACATGACCAGTTCTGGTGAGCGCATTCGCGCCGCACAGTCTGAGTATGAATATTTCCTAATGAAGCCAACTCCTCGAACATCTGAGATGTTTAATTTGGAGCGAGAACTAATCTGCGTTTTCAGCGACTACCCTAACTTTGAGCCACGGTCCCTCGATATCTTCGATAAGGTTGTCGAGCGCCTTCCGAAAATGAGGGCTGAATCTGTATGTCAAGTTCTAATAAGCCGAGCCAGAGATGTTGAGGAGAAGGTCGACAAACTTCTAAAGTCCGATCCGGAGCACCCCATCGTCATTCCATTAACGTACGAGGAACTGCTAATGGGCGATGCTGCAAATATCGTAGAGAATCGCTTTCGCAAACATTTTTACTCACGAGATCTGTTCTCGTTCCTCTCCCCCTTAAAGAAAGACACCTACTTCTTCGGGCGTTCTAATTTAATCAATGAAATTGTGAACAGATACCAATCCGGAGAACATACTAGTTTATTTGGACTAAGAAAGAGCGGCAAAACTTCCATCGTATACGCGATAGAACGTCGCTTACTCACATCAGGCAATCTTGTTCTATCTCTCGATTGCGAGAGTCCATCTGTCCATTTGTTACGCTGGAACGAACTTCTCGAAAAATTAATCTGGAAATATCATGAACTCCGTGAGTCCAAAATCAAATTAGTTACGGCAGGGCGATATGGCGAGCCCAATGCTGCGGAGAACTTTGAGACAGACATGTTGCGGATTTATAAATCTAAAAAAACTGCCTCTACCTTGTTTATTTTCGATGAGATTGAACGGCTAACACCTGGAACCGCATCCTCCATACACTGGAAGGACTCCACTGACTTTATTTATTTCTGGCAAGCACTTCGTAGTTTTTATCAGAAAAACCCGAGCCTATTTTGTTACATGGTTGTAGGTACTAATCCAAGTTGCATTGAGGCGCCGGTTTTGAATGGTCACGAAAATCCCATATACGCCTCAATTCCGAGTCAATACGTCCCCCCATTTACAGTAGATCAAGTTGCTCAAATGGTGTCGCGCCTGGGGGATTACATGGGGCTAAAGTTCGATCCAATTATCTTCTCGAAATTAACAGAAGATCTTGGTGGGCATCCATTTTTGATCCGACAACTGTGTAGTTTGATCAATCAACGTGCCAGCCTAATTCGTCCAACCAAAATTGATAAAGCACTATACCAGCAAGCAAAAAGCGACTTTCAGCATGGATCGAAGGAATATCTCGAGATGATGGTGCACGTCCTGCGCGACTGGTATCCAGACGAATACGAGATGCTCCGATTCCTGGCTCAAGGCGACATGGAAAGTTTTAATGAGTTCTCAGCGGACCATGCAAACTACACCCGCCATCTTATCGGCTATGGCCTTGTACAAAAGAGTGCTCACGGTTATTCGTTTAATCTCGAAAGTCTTGCCGACATACTTCGAGACAAACATAAGCATGAACGACTTCACCTAACGCAGGAGGAGAAGCTCCAAGAAATTTCATCTAGACGTGTAAAGCTAGAAAAGAGACTACGCACAGTACTGAAAAGCGCGCTGCGAGTGACACACGGATTGAAGAAAGCAGCAGATGCTGTTTTGGGTACGCTACCAGAAGCGCGGAGACAAGCGCATCAAACTCAAGATCTTAATGCTTTGTTGGATAAAGATAAGTCGCCTCTATTTCTTCTTGACCTAGTTAACCTAATCAAACGCGAATGGGCCTCGGTAGAAAATCTTTTCACCGTCGATAAGACAAAACTCACTGTGATGCTCGAAGAGATAAATTCAAAGGGACGACCAGAGGCGCATGCAAAATCAATTTCTGAAGACGACTTTACTCAGCTACGGCTCTACTTCAAAAAGCTCGAGGAACAACTCGATGAGTTAGAAAGCTAACCCAGCAAATCCGAATGACATCAATTAAGGATTGCGGAAGCTGCCTTTCACATCTCCGCACTAGTGTGGCAGTCCACGACCGCCCCTCTACTCGTAGATAATCTCATCCGCCGTATCGCGCGCAAATCCGCGCGCGAGCTTCGCTGCCTTGTTCTTGCCGTGCTCGCGGTACCACTCGTGGGCGTCGATCATGGCCATCCACAAACATCAAACACCGCCTTCGACGTAATCCACTTCGGCGATCCAGTTCCGCTGGCGCCAAGTCATTGTCGGCAATCGCCAGTTTGAACTTCTTGGCGCGCTTTAAATCCTCGTGGACTTGTTCGATTCGGAGTTAGGTGAGGGAGTGTCTTGGCCTGCCATGCCTGTCCCACCACATTAAAACACTCACCAAGTAGGCCATCTGATAGTGCCTGAGTAACTGAAGGCTTCGCATAGGAACCAGTGCTGATAGTTTGAGCACAAGAGCGCCAGCCTGCGCCTATCTTGTCTCCACCTTCCCACGCCTAGCATCTGATGGCGCTGCTTTGCTTCCAATACATGGTCATATTGACTAAATACATCGTCCAGGCGCAAACTTACCGATCGCATATCAATAAATGCGATCCCTTCGTAACAACACAAAGTGAGGAGCCGTTTATGAATCCCATAAGCTGGAAGGTTTTTGCTTTCTCTGTCTCCCTTGTTCTTTTCGTTGTGGTCGCAGAAGCGAATGCACAAGTCCCCGCCCAATCGAACTGCGCCGTTACGATTGATCCGGCGAAGATTGACGCTATTCAGGAGAAGTACAAGGGGCACATGAGCACGATCAAGAACGACGTGGAGGCTCGCTCCAAGAAAATCAAGGAGGAGAGCGATCAAGGGGGACCCACGATCACCGGGCACATTGAGAGTCGTCGGTTTGACTTCAAGATGGATCTTCCGGAAATAACAATGGTAGATCAGAAGATGTCGATGGACCTACCCCAAGTTACTATGCGCTCCCGCACCCTCTCGTGGGACGCGATCGTGGTGAAAATGGTGCCCCAGTGCCGAGGAGGCATAGACGAACTCGTCGTTGAGTGGAGCACATGCCACAACGATTTCCCGTCGTTCGACTACCCGTGCTCGCGGACATATATGCGCAGAGGCCGCGATATTTGCTGGGACGAGCCACGCAGTGAGCAAGTTCGCCAGGAAATTATTATGGACATCCCCGAGTTCACGATGGGTCGCTCGGAGTGGGTGATGGGGATCCCGCAGATCACGATGAAAACCCAAGCTCTCGCTTTCGATTACCCGGTATTCATTGTTGATGACATCCAGGAAAAAACGAAGAAGGACAGTGATCAGTTGTCACGCGACGCCCGAAAGGCGACCACAAATACCATGGCCGCAATGAAGGAAGAGATGCGGTCTGTCACCCGCTTGCCAGTTGAGGAGGCATTCAAGTGCAGTGCCCGGGACATGTCCAAAATGATGCGCCAAACTTGGACTACTCTCGAGCAGAAAAATCAGGAATTGACTAAAAACCTCAATGAGGCACGGGCAATGGGTGCGACAACGGCTGTTGCTGCCCTAGAGGCCGCAATCAAGGATTTCAACTTGAAGAAGCAAGCAATGCTCAAGAACTATACCGCCGCGCGGCGCGCGTTGAACAAGCAGAAGGCGGAGGTTCTTAAGAGTCTCTAAATGGCATGTCGACGTTTGCGGCCTTGCTCACAACTAGACCGCTCCTTGCTGACATTGTGCATTAGAAGGGGTCTATTAATACACAGCCGTATTCAATGCCGGCAATCCAACTCGACAGACCTGACATGTGCAGTGGCGCCTCGCGCCACTGCACATGTTTGTTACCTTCAGAGATACGTTTCTTATAGCCATTTGTATGACACATGGAGGCCTGAAATGAAGACAGTGTTTGGCGGCGCGATTGCAATTGTGCTACTGGGCGTCTATGTTCACCTTCTGCGAGTCGCATACCTAATTATTGATTGCGAGGCTATAACTGCTTGCACAACTCACAAAGTGAGCGACTTCAATGAGGTTATGGCTCAAACGCTTAACGTAATTTCGGGATTGGTGTCCGCTCTAGTAATTGCAGAACTCGCAGTAACCAAACCCGGGGAAGCTCCTGTAACGCGCGTGCTCTCAGACAGCGCGTCGAGACTTTCGAGGTCCATTCTTAATGCTGTCACCGTTGCCTATGTTCTGGTGTGGCTGGTTTCTGGTCTTGCTGCATTTTTGAAGGGCATGTACCACCCTAGCGTTCTTCCCCCACTTACAAGCGTAGGGCAAGCATGGCTGGGTCTTGCTGTTGCCTCTGCCTATGCCTATTTCGGAATTAAGCCCCAGTAAGTCCTATACTGCCGATCGAGTGGGACCGTAACCTTCCCCCAAATTAGTTGGCACCATTCGTCTAATCGAATGATGGTTGCAATTTCCGCTTTGGGTCGAGGCTGTGAGAAAACCCGGTGAACTATCGCGGCCCATTCTTGTCTATGCATTAGGCATTAACTGGAGCGGGTGATGAAGCGGTTTGTTGAAGGGGAAGACAGGACGCAAGGGACGCTGCTGCCGG
>JADYYE010000217.1 GCA_020853815.1 Phycisphaerales bacterium | reverse complement strand
TTTTTTATCTTATGCTGGAGCTATAGCATCTATTCTTTTAGTTGTTTTTCCTGTTTATACATTATGGTATGGTAGATATATTAAAAAAATTTCTTATAAATACATTTTATTAAATAATAAAATTATTTTAAGTTTTTTATTATTTTTTGGTTTTTTGGTTTTTTTTATAGATTTATTTTTTACTTATTTTATATAAAATTTTATTTATTTTAATATTTTATTTTATATAATATTTATATATTTTTTGGAGATTTTATTTTATGATAGATAGTAGTTTTAGTGGATTATATAATACGGTTTTAAAAAATCCTAATATTTATCCTGGTGCCTTAATATTAGGCGAAGTTACTGACATAAGCGCTAATTTCGTTACAATTAATGCTTTTTTTAAATCTGATGGTTATATTCCAATATCTCAGTTTACTGATGAAGAAGGAAATTTAGAAGTAGAAATTGGAAGTAAAGTAGAAGTTGTTATAGAATATCTAGAAGATTTATATGGCGATATCAAATTATCAAGAGAAAAAGCCAAAAAAATTAGAGCGTGGGAAGATTTAGAAAAAATTTATAAAACCAACGATATTGTTAATGGATATGTTACAGCTAAAGTTAAGGGTGGTTTTACTGTTAAAATAAATGTTATTAAAGCTTTTTTACCAGGATCTTTAGTATCTTTTAAATCAGCTATAGATTCTGATGAAGTTAAGGGAAAAGAGCTTAAATTTAAAATAATAAAATTAGAAAAGAAAAAGAATAACATAGTATTATCGCAAAAATTTATTTTAGAAGAAAAAAATAATAAGAATTTTCAAAATTTATTATTAAAGATAAATGAAGGTGATACAATCTCTGGTGTTGTTAAAAATATAACAGATTATGGAGCTTTTATAGATTTAGGTGGATTAGATGGATTATTACATATAACTGATATGTCCTGGAAAAGGGTTAAACATCCAAATAATATATTAAAAATTGGTGATGATATAAAAGTTAAAATTCTTAAATTTGATAAAGATACAAATAGAGTTTCATTAGGCTTAAAACAGTTAACGCAAGATCCTTGGGATATTGTTAAAAATAAATATAAAGAAGGTGTAATTGTTAGTGGTGTTGTCACTAATATAACAGATTATGGTTGTTTTGTAGAATTAGAAGATGGCATAGAAGGGTTGGTTCATTTATCTGAGATGGATTGGACTAATAAAAATGTTAATCCAAATAAAGTAGTTAAACAGGGGATGAAAGTTTCTGTATCTATCTTAGATATAAATATTGATAGACGTAGAATATCTTTAGGTTTAAAACAATGCACAGATAATCCATGGGCTATTTTTTTTAAAATACATAAAGAAGGAGATATAGTTTCTGGAAAAATTAAATCTATAACAGATTTTGGTTTATTTTTAGAATTATCTGGAGGAATAGATGGGTTAGTACATTTATCGGATTTATCTTGGGATATTTCTAATGATAATTCTCTAAGAGAGTATAAAAAAGGTGAAGAAATAAAAGCTGTTATATTGGGTATAGATGTAGAAAGAGAGCGTATATCATTGGGTGTAAAACAATTAACTCAAGATCCTTTTATAAGTTACACTTCTAAATTTATTAAAGGTAGTGTTGTAGAATGCTTTGTTATAAGAAAACTTGAAAAAGGTTTTATTGTGAAATTAAATGATAAGTTGGATGGTTTCTTAAAAGCTAATGAAATAATTTATAATAAAATTTGTAAAAAGATTTCTGATCAAAACGATAAATCAGCAATTAAAGCTAGAATTATTAATATAGACAAAAAAAATAGAAATATAATATTAATAGTTAAAAATGAAATTACTCATAATAAAAAAGACAATATTAAAAATGAAACTAAATATATTAATAAGGTTCAGAAAAACAAACCAACTTTAGGAGACTTGTTAAAGAAACAAATATAAAAATATACAGGGTAATTTATTACCCTGTTTTAATTAATTGTTGTTTTCTATTTTCCATTCTGAATAAGTATATGTCTTAAAACTAATAGCATGCACATTTTTATTTATGATATATTTTCCTATTATGTTATTTATTATTTGTTGCCTTTCTATAAGCTCTTTGTTAATAAAATAATCTGATATAATTATAGCGTTAAAATATTTATTATCATTTGTGAAGATTTTAATGTCTGAATCTGGTAATTTTTGATTTATATCGTCTATTAGAATTTGTTTCATTTTTAATCCTCGTTTATTTTTTTTATTATTATATCATATAAATTATATACTTTACTTAACTCTAATAAATTATGTGATATGTTTAAAAATTTTATATTTTTTTTATTTTTTATTGAATAACGTATACTACTTATTATAAATAATAATACCGCGCTATTAGCATTTTGTAAATTTTTAAAATCTATTTCTATTTTGTTTAAATATTTTAT
>JADYYE010000216.1 GCA_020853815.1 Phycisphaerales bacterium | reverse complement strand
CTGCACAAGCACCGCCTGGAGCGCGTTCTGGTGGTCAACGACAGCTTCGCCTTGCGCGGGCTGGTGACGGTGAAAGACATACTCAAGGCGACCGAACATCCGCTCGCGAGCAAGGATGAGCAGGGCAAACTCTGGGTCGGCGCGGCGATCGGTGTGGGCGAGGGTACCGAGGAGCGTGTCGAATACCTGGTGGAGGCGGGCGTAGACGTGATTGTGGTGGATACGGCGCATGGACACGCGCAAGGCGTGCTCGACCGGGTGCAGTGGGTCAAGAAAAACTTCCCGAATGTGGAAGTCATCGGCGGCAACATCGCCACGGCCGCGGGTGCAAAAGCCCTGGTCGACCATGGCGCCGACGGCATAAAAGCGGGCATCGGCCCGGGCTCGATTTGTACCACGCGCGTTATCGCCGGCGTAGGCGTGCCGCAGATCTCCGCGATCCAAAACGTCTACGCGGGGCTCAAGGACACCGGCGTGCCCTTCATAGCGGACGGCGGCATTCGCTACTCCGGTGACGTGGCCAAGGCGGTGGCGGCCGGCGCGAATGCGGTGATGATGGGCAGCATGTTCGCCGGCACCGAAGAGGCGCCGGGGGAAACCATACTCTATCAGGGCCGATCGTATAAGCTGTATCGCGGCATGGGGTCCTTGAGCGCGATGCAGGACGGGGCCGCCGATCGTTATTTCCAGGACCCGCTCAACAACGCCGACAAGCTGGTTCCGGAGGGTATAGAAGGCCGCGTGCCTTATAAGGGCAGCGTGGTCAATATCATTTACCAGATGGTGGGCGGGCTGCGCGCCAGCATGGGCTACTGCGGCTGCGCCGATATCGAGGATATGCGCACCAAGACCGAATTCGTAGCGATCACTTCGGCGGGCATGCGCGAATCACACGTGCACGACGTGCAGATCGTCAAAGAAGCGCCCAATTACCAGGTCGAATGAGCTTGCCGGCTTCGACTCCATGATTCAGGGCCGATCGTGCCGCATCCGGCGCGACCGGCCTTTT
>JADYYE010000215.1 GCA_020853815.1 Phycisphaerales bacterium | reverse complement strand
GCCGCCGGTTGCCGGATCGACCCGCCGGTATCCGTCCCCGTCGCCGCCAGGCACAGGTCCGCCGCCACCGCGCTCGCCGAGCCGCCCGAGGACCCCCCGGGCGTCAGCTGCACGTTCGATCCGCGCCGGCGCCACGGACTGACCGCATTGCCATAGGCCGAGGTCTCGTTGGACGAGCCCATCGCGAACTCGTCCATGTTCAGCTTGCCCAGCATCACTGCGCCCGCACCGAACAGCTTCGAGGTGACCGTGGACTCATATTCCGGCCTGAAGCCTTTCAGGATGTTCGACGCCGCCTGCGACGGCACCCCCTTGGTGCAGAACAGGTCCTTGATCCCCAGCGGAATCCCGCACATCGCGGGCGCATCGCCCGCCTTCAGCCGCCCATCCGCCGCCCGCGCCTGTTCCAGCGCAAGCTCGGGGGTCTTGTGGACAAAGGCGTTCAGCCCGTCACCCGCGTCGATCGCGGTCAGGCAGGACATGGTCAGGTCGACCGCCGAAATCTCGCCCTTGCGCAACGCATCCCGCGCCGCCGTAATGGTCCACTGGTTCGCGCTCATTCCACCACCTTCGGCACCGCAAAGAAGCCTTCCCGCGCATCGGGCGCATTCTTCAGCACCTGCGCCTGGATATTGCCATCCGTCACCACATCCGCCCGCCGCTTCAGCCGCATCGGCGTGACGCTGGTCATCGGCTCCACCCCGGTGACATCGACCTCGTTCAGCTCTTCCATGAAGCCGAGAATGCCCGAGAGCTGCCCCGCCAGCTTCGGCAGGTCTGCCTCTTCCACCCGGATCCGGGCCAGCTTTGCCACCTTGCGGGCGGTGTCGATGTCAATGGCCATGACGGCTCTCCACTGGATTTGGCCCCGTTTAGCCGCCCCCGCCCCGTCCCGCAAGCGGATGACCATCCGGGGCCGCCGAAAGCGCCGCCAGCGGGATCGGCGCTTTTCGCGCATTGACCAATGGACTGATTGTCATGGATACAAGTTACCCCCTAGCCTGACACCTTGCTGCCCAAGAAGGAGACATCCATGCAGATCACCTGGCTCGGCCATTCCGGCTTCCGCATCGAGATCGAAGAGGCCGTGCTGCTGGTCGACCCCTGGCTGACCGGCAACCCGATGTTCCCCGCGGGCCGCGAGGACGAGGCGGTCACGGGCGCGACCCATATCCTGCTTACCCATGCACACGGCGACCATGCCTCCGACGCGGCCCGGCTGGCCAAGAAGCTGGCAATCAAGGTCCACTGCATCCATGAACTGTCGGAATGGCTGAACGGCCAGGGCTGTGAAACGGTCGGCTTCGGCAAGGGCGGCACGCTCACCCTGAACGGGGTGAAGGTGACGATGGTCCATGCCGTCCACTCCGCAAGCATCGACTTCGGGAACAAGGGGCATCTGCCGGCAGGCGACGCCGCAGGCTTCATGATCGAGGGCGAAGGCCACACGATCTACCTCTCGGGCGATACCGACATCATG
>JADYYE010000214.1 GCA_020853815.1 Phycisphaerales bacterium | reverse complement strand
CGGATGCGGCCTTCATCCACGAGCTGCGTCTTACAACGCTCGTACTCTTCATCGGTGACCCCCGCGCCGAAGCGGACGACAGCTTCGTTGCTGAGGTGCTCAGCGTGGGACTTGTTTCCAACAGCGACTCCGTCTGCTGGCAAGAGTTCGAAGAACAACTCCGTCAACTTGCCGCCCCCATCGTGGCCATCGCCTGCGTCGGGTTCTTGCGCATCACCGGCAGGCAGTGCAGCCAGATCCAGCGACGCGATCGCCGGTACGCTGCGCCCGCCGATGCCCCTGATGTCGCCGTGCATCGCGCTCAGGTTCTCGAGCGCACGCTCGATCTGGCGCTCGCGTGTCTTCCACAGGGCGGACATCGCGCGCTTCTCCTTGGCGAGCGCTTCGTGCATCTCCGTGAAGGCCTCGAGCACGCCCTCGAGCCGCCCGCGGAACTCGGGCCCGGTCATGTAGCGATAGAGGAGGTGGACCTTGTCGGTGTGGCCCTCGACGACGCTGCGCGCGGTCGCGACCTGGACGACGGCGCTGCGGAGGAGCGTGACGAACGGCGCGACGTGCAACCACGAACAGACCCACACGCCGTCCTTGAGACCGAACGTCTTCACGTCGCTCGGCAGCGCCTGCGTGACGAGCACCGACCACTCGGCGCCCGAGGCCCGTTGGTCGTCCCGTAGCTTCGGCAGCCACTCGTCCGACCACGCCTTGGTGCGCTTGCTCTCCCAGAGCACCTTGCCGCAGACGCGTCCGGTCTCCATCACCGTCTGCAGGAGGTCGGCGCCGGCCTTGCCAATTGGGACGTCGTCGAGCTCGTCGCGCGGGCAGGTGCGCGACAGCAGCGCGTGGAGGGCCTCCTCTTGCGCTTCGCCTTGCGCCTGCTGCGAGCCCTGCGTGAGTCGCTGCTGCACCTGCGTCATCTCCTTCTGGAGACCCTCGATGGTGCGCTTGTACTCGACCTCGCGCAGCTCGGCCTGCGCCTGTTGCTGGGCGAGCTGCTCGCCCACGCGCATCTCCGCAACGCGACGCTCCCGGGCGCGCTCCTCGGTGATGCGCCGCTCCACGTCCGCGGCGCGCTGGGCCTCGCGCTCTTCGAGCTCGCGCTGTCGACGAACCAGCTCGGCTTCGCGCTCGATGGTCTTGGTCAGCGATTCGCGCAGCGCGCGTAGCTCCGCCTGCCCCTGCGCGAGCTGCTGCGCGGCCTCCCGGCTCTTCTCCTCGGCCATCACGCGGACGCGCTCCTCGAACGTCGCGTTCTGCACCTTGCGCTGTCGCTCGCTCTCCTCGGCGAGCTGGCGCTCGAGCTCGAGCTTCGAGCGCTCCTCCCGCTCGTCGAGCTGCCGCGCGCGCCGAGCCAGCTCGGCTTCCTGCGCGGTGGCCTGCGCGACCCGCTGATTGGCGCGCTCGACCTCCTCCTCGCGCTCCTTGAGCTTGGCTGCGAAGGCGCGATCCGCTGCGAGCGCGGCCGCCTTGGCCTGTCTCTCCGCGTCGGCCTTCGCCTCCAAAGCACGCTGCGTCGAACGCGCCTCGGCCTCGCGGTGTCGCTGCATCAGCTCGGCTTCGCGCTCCGCCGTCTTCGCCAGCGACT
>JADYYE010000032.1 GCA_020853815.1 Phycisphaerales bacterium | reverse complement strand
CTCGACTTCCTCGGCGACCTCGTTGACGCGCGCGGAGGGAAGGTCGATCTTGTTGATGACGGGGACGATGGTGAGGTTTTCGTTGATGGCGAGGTAGGCGTTGACGAGGGTCTGGGCCTGGACGCCCTGGGTCGCGTCGACGACGAGGATGGCGCCCTCGCAGGCCTTGAGGGCGCGCGAGACTTCGGAGTTGAAATCGACGTGCCCGGGGGTGTCGATGAAGTTGAGCATGAAGAGCTCGCCGTGGGCCTCGGCGGACTCGCCCTTTTTGGTCTTGTGGTGCGTCGGCTCGGCGTTGTCGTCGACGGGGGCCTCGTAGTCGTTCTCGAGCTCGTCGGTGGTGGTGCCGGGCTTATGCCGGTGGAAGACGGTGACGGCGGAGGCCTTGATGGTGATGCCGCGTTCGCGCTCGATGTCCATCGAGTCGAGGATCTGGTCGCGGGCCTCGCGGGCGGAGACGGCGTTGGTCGCCTGGAGGAGCCGGTCGGCGAGGGTGCTCTTGCCGTGGTCGATGTGGGCGATGATCGAGAAATTACGGATATGTTCGGGCGTGTCGGTCATTGCGGGGGATGGTAGGGAAGGAAGCGAGGCAGCGAAGGAGCGAGCCAGCGAGCCATGGAAAGGCGGGCGCGACGGGCGGCGACGGCGGATATCGGCCTAGTTGATTGGGCTGTGATTGGGCCACGCGCCGCGAGCCCTCAGCTCCCTCTGGATGCGACGATGTTGGAAGCCCTCGTAGACCGCTGAGCCGAGGACGACGAGGACCACCGTCTTGAGCGGGTTGAACTTCGTCAGTGTTGACGGGTTGATGACCGCCGCCGTTCCGATGATGCACAGAAAGACGATGAACCCGACGACCGACGCCACCAGCGGGCTGCGTCGTGCCCAGAGCCAAAGGCCGAGATAGACGAGGCCGATCGCGAGTATCACCGGTCCGTAGATTCTTGCGTCTGCTGTACTCTTACTCGTCGCCAGATACCCGATCGCGGTGACGCCTGCGCCAGCGACTCCCTCGATCAACCCGAGGGTCAGCATGACGGAGCTGGCGCGTCGGCACTTGGCGTTCAGTTTGTCGAATTGTGCAGCCGCAACGCTGTCAAGTTGCGCGAGCTCGTGAGCCGGCTGTCCCACAACGACAGATGGTCGGAGGCACTCGATCGAGATGCCGCAACGCTCGCACACACGGCGCGAATCGGGACTTGGCGCGGAGCACCTTGGGCAAACAGGC
Organism: Phycisphaerales bacterium; assembly: GCA_020853815.1. Taxonomy (GTDB): domain Bacteria; phylum Planctomycetota; class Phycisphaerae; order Phycisphaerales; family UBA1924; genus JABWBC01. Next base: position 17,067 of record JADYYE010000032.1, on the reverse strand, counting down.
ATAGAGGCCGCTCTTTCTGGTCCTTGATTCGATCGCCCGCTCAGGGAGCAAATCACGGTCAAATTCTAGGAAGATGGTGCAGTCACTCCTCGTGTCCGCGGCATCTCTTTCCCGTCGCACCACCAGAGATACGCGAGGCTGGTTCGCATCCGCGGCGGGAGGAGGGCGCGCACAGCGAGTCGCGCACAGGCACGGCCGAATCGCATCGCGAGGAGCAAGAGCAGGCTCATGGCGGCGAAGGTCATGATGGTCGGCGTCAGCCCGGTCAACTCGCGGGCCAGACCGCTCGCCTGCGCCATCTGGATGCCCGCCCACATCTGCATCTGGCTGACGGTAAGGCGCATGGCGTTCGCAACGACCAGCCCGCCCGCGCCGAAGAGGGCCAGCACCACCCAGGCGAGGAGCAATCCGCGGCCGCGCCAGCGCGGCGAGGTGACGGCCCAGAAGACACCGGCGACGAGCGGCATCAGCCCCGCGCCCAGCAGCGTCCAGAAGCTCGTCCGCCAGTCGATGGAGCGCCACAGGCCGCCGACAAGCTCCGCTTTGCCCGGGCTGGTCTTCCACCACTCCTCGTCGACCCAGGAGTTCGGCATGCTGCCCTGCTGCGACATCCATTGCCAGGTCTGGCGCTGGGTCGAGAGCGTGGCGAGCTTCGCGGACTGCTGGGCGTAGCTCAGCTGGTCCTGCTCGGGCGCGGTCCCCTTTCGGCTGAGAGCTCGCACCGATTCATCCTGGTCGGCCTGAAGCCTGGCGATCTCTGCATCGACCTCTTTCAGGCGTTCGTCCGCGTGCCTGGCGTGGGCGGCGGAGATCTCGCGCGTCACGCCCGAGAGCATCGCCTCGGACGAGAGAAACGTGCCGCCCATCAGGGCGCCCGTGGTCGCGCCGACCGCGGCGAGCATGACCATGAGCCAGAAGGCCGCGAGCACGAAGCCGAGGCGCTTTGCCCAGGGCCCAAGGACGGGATACTCGTGGAGCGAGGCGACCTGGCCGCATTCGGGGCAGCGGACCATGAGCATGTTGTAGTGGGACTCGCGGATAACGTGCTGTCCGTGCAGGTTGAAGCCGCAGGCGATGCAGACGCGATCGCCGGTGATGATGGCGATGCGCTCGGGGACGGCGGGCTCGGGCGTGTTCGCGGGGGTAGTCGCGGGGGTGGTCGTAGGCGTGGTCATGTCGTTCTCCCGGATCGGGGCGTTCGAGCGTGTCTTTGCCTCACGAGCATCTTCTTCCGGCGGGCGATCCGACGCCGATCGAGCGCCCGCGCCACCGCGCCGCCGAACGCCATCAACGCCAAGGCGATCGGAAGCGACGCGAGCACGACGATCACCCACATCGCGCCCTGCAGCGGCGTCTTGGCCCAGGGCTCGCCCAAGAGCGGGCTGAAGAACCATCGCGGGCCAGACCACCGCACTCGCAGCACGTCGAGCCCGATGTATCCCAGCACGAACGCCATCCACGCGACGAAGATCGTCCAACGCTTCCAATGGCGCATGAACAGGCCCATCCACACGCCGACGAGCCCGGCGATGCAGATCATGCCGATGGGCGCGCCCATTTCTTCCGGGTAGTCGGTGTATCTATCGAAGAGGGCGAAGAACGAGTCGGGGCGGAGCGTGCCGTCGCGCGACCAGCCGATCATGACGATCTCGTCGGCCAAGAGGGCCGCCATGCCAAGGAACCCCATCGTGACGATCGGGATGATCACGGCCTGGGCGAGCAGCACAAGGAACACGGGAATCGCGCGGAGGACGCGACGCGTCCACACCGGCGCGGGGTGCTTGCGGCGCGCGAGCGTCAGGCCACATGAAGGGCAACGGACCAAGGGCAGTCCGTACACGGGATCGCGCACGGCCCGCGATCGCGTCAGGTCCGTGCCGCAGCGCCCGCAATGGTGCATGGGGCGTCCCATGCCCATTCATACCAGAATCGCCGCCGGCGATTGCAGTTTCGGCGCGGGGGTCTACGATCGCCCTCCCACGCCGCGAACATTCCGCCCGCCGAGCCCGCCAAGCTTGTCCCGCACCCCTTCCAAACCCGTCGCCGCGATGACTTCGCGCCCGGCCGCGCCACCCTCCGCCCCCGGAGCGCGGGCGGCGGACATCCACGCCGGCGGGCGCTGGCTGGGCACGATGTGCATCCTGGGCTCGCTCTTCGGTTGGTCGAGCATCCCGCTGTTCCTCCGCTATTTCACGGACCTGATCGACGGGTGGACGGCCAACGGCTGGCGCTACGCCGTGTCCGCGGTGCTCTGGGCGCCGGTGCTGGTCTTCGGCATGGCGCGAGGCACGCTGCCCAAGGGGTTGTGGCGCGCGGCGTTGGTGCCCAGCATTCTGAACATTCTGGCGCAGATCGCGTTCGGGCTGGCGCCGTACTACGTGTCGCCGGGGTTGATGACGTTTTCGCTGCGCTTGCAGGTGATCTTCGTCACGGTCGGCGCCGCGATTCTCTTCGTGAACGAGCGACGCATCATCACCTCGCGCGGCTTCATGGTCGGCATGTCGCTGGTCATCCTCGGCACGCTCCTCACCATCGCGCTCAAGCCGGGCGGGCTGGGCACGGGCTCGGCGCTCGGCGTTACACTTTCCATTCTCGCGGGCCTCGGCTACGCGGCGTACGCCTTGGCGGTGCGCAAGTGCATGCACGCGATCCCGCCGATCACCGCCTTTGCCGCGGTCAGCGTACTTTCCGCCGCCGGGATCTTCGCGGTCATGCTCGTATTCGCCCCGCGCGGCGGCATGGTGGTCTTCGATCTTTCGGGCAAGCACCTCTTCCTGCTGGCGCTCTCGTCGATCATCGGCGTGGGCCTGGGGCACACGTTCTATTTCATCAGCATCGCGAGGCTCGGGCTGGCGGTGTCGGCGGGAGTCGTGCAATTGCAGCCGATCTTCGTGAGCATCGGCTCGATGTACCTCTTCCAGGAAGTGCTGACGAGCGGGCAGTGGGCGATGGGCGTGGTGGCGATCGTCGGGGCGTCGATCATGCTGTACACGCAGCACCGGCTCGCCAAGGCCGCGGGAACCAAGCCGGTGGACGAGCTGGATGAGCTGCCCGTCGACGCCGAGGTCGCGATGATCGCGCAGGCGAACGACCCGGAGGAGACGGGAGCGCGGGACGGACGTAAGACGCCCACGGCGAATCGTGGAAAGCTCGGTTGAGCGGCAACCCGCGATGAGGCCGCGAACTCACCCGGATTCCAACGGAAATCCGGGCGTCGTGGGTGGCCCGTTGGTCCCCGGCGGTCTTCACGTTCTTTCGTTTTCTACCCAACTTCGCCCGAGGTTCCACGGGAATCCGTATCAGAACTCGCCGCGGGTGGTCGCGGCGCGCATGCCGGTGATGGAGATGATGAAGCCCAGGACGGCGGCGGCGGCGATGACAACCAGGCCGAGCACGCCGGTCATGGTGGCCCAGTTCGAGAGTCCCAGCGCGATGGGGAAGGCGCTGATGACGCCGACGGCGAAGAAGGCCGAGACGAGCATGAGCAGGCCGAAGCGGGCGCCGATGAGCATGCTCGCGACGCCGCCCACGAGGGCGAGGGGGAGGTTCCCGGCGCCGCCGGCGATCTGGCTCATGAGGGCGGCGATGACGAGGGTGAGCGCGCCGGCCTCGACGATGCGGGCGATCACGTTCTCCTTGATGAGGCGGCGGACGATGGCCTGGATCAGCGTGATGAAGAGCGGGAAGATCAGCGAGTAGAAGACCACATCGAGCATGACGCCGAGCGCCTGGCGGAAGCCGACGAGTGATTCAACATCGGTGGCCTGGGTGAGCTGGGCGGAGCCCGACGCGGAGATGGCCATCGCAAAGCCGCCCGTGAGGAGCATCCAGAGCACGCCGACGGCGGTGCCGACGAGAATGTCGCGCCCGACCAGGGGGTCGCGCCAGTTGCCGCTGACCAGGCGGGTCCACGAGATGATGGATTCGGGGCGCTGTCGGCGGACGATGGGCTCGATCGCGATGAAGCCGATCCAGATCAGCGACGCCTTGAGGAGCGAGACGCCCACGGCGGCCATGCACCACTGGAGGATGATGCCAAGGTCGGTGGTGTGATGCGCGCCCAGGGCGGCCTGGAGCAGCGAAGCGACGAACATCACGCCGGCGAGCGTGAAGGCGCCCTTGCGGTCGCCGCGGCCACGCTTGATGTTGTTCCAGGCGATCCAGCCCGGTCCGCCGAACGCGCCGACCAGGAGAAGAACGAAGAGGAAGGCGCCGCCGGCGCCGGCGTCGCTGGCGCCCGATGGGGGCGGGGCGGCGGACTCGTCGAGCACCCCGAAGTAGACGGTTTTCCCGGCGACCGAGCCCGCCTCGCAGCGGAGGGGGCGTCCGGCGTGGTCCTTGCACGTCCAGGCGAAGCGTTTCTCGCAGTAGACGGGCGGGACGCGCGCGGGGACCGCGGGCAGGAGGGTGGTTTCGTCGATGTCGGCGTCCTTGTAGAGCGGCTTCCAATCGATGGCGGGGGGTTCGGCGGGGTTGGGCGAGTCGGCGGGGACGCCGATGGCTTCAGGCTCGGGGACGACGACCAATTCACGAAGTCGGCCGGACATATCGAGGCGAACGCGGCTCATGCCGGGCGTGGCGAGCGGCGGATCATCGACTTGGACGCCCTTGGTGGCGTCGCGCGGGGACATCGGGGCCGCGCTTTCGCGATACCAAAACTCGATTGTGCCGGGGGCGGCGGCCCGCGGGGCGGCGTTGGGGTCGGTCTCCGGGGCGGTGGGAGGATGCTCGATGAATCCGATGGCGCGATCGAGGCGCGTCGAGGGGCGCAGGCCCTCGCCCAGCACGTCCTGCGCCTTGACGACGAGTTCTTCGCGCGACTTGTCGGTGGGAACCTGCGCTAGGAGACGCGTTTTCTGCCCGAGCAGGGCGATGAGCAGCGCGCCGACCGCGACGAGCACGAGCGCGGCCATGGCGAGCGGGGGCTTCAGGCTGCCGCGCTCGCCCGAGGCGGCGACCATCTCGGGCGATGGTGTTTCGCCGGCGGCCAAGACGTCGGCCATCGCCTCGCCACCCGCGAGGGCAGCGGCGATAGTGAGGGCGGAACCGGGGCGGCGTTCGGGGTCGCGCTCAAGACAGCGGAGGATGACGCGCTCGAGACGCGGATCGACGTCGGAAACGACGCTCGAGACGCTCGGGGGCGGCTGCATGTGCAGCTTGGCGAGGTGATCCAGCGATTCGGGGCGATACACGGGCTTGCCGGTGAAGGTTTCGTAGAGGACGAGTCCCAGGGCGTAGAGGTCGCTCCTGGGGGTGACGCCGCTCCCGGAGAATTGTTCCGGGGCCATGTACGCGGGGGTGCCGGCGCGGCCGCCTTTTCCGGCGAGTTCCTGGGCCAGGCCGGCCAGACCGAAGTCGGTGATCTTGACGGTGCCGGTTCCGTCGATCATGACGTTGGCGGGCTTGAGGTCGCGGTGGAGGACGCCCTTGGCGTGGGCGGCGGCGATGCCGGCGCACAGTTGCCGGGCGACTTGGATGGCGCGTTCCTGGGGGAAGCGTCCGACGCGGCGGAGGAGTGAGGCGAGGTCTTCGCCGTCGACGTATTCCATGGAGATGTAGTGCAGGCCGTCGACCTCTCCGATGTCGTGAACGCGGCAGACGTTGGGGTGTGAGACGGAGCGCGCGATGCGGACCTCGTTGATCATGCGATCGAGGCTGACGCGGTTGTTGGAGAGGTGTGGGGGAAGGAACTTGAGGGCGACGGGCTGCATGAGCTTGAGGTCGTCGGCGCGGAAGACCTCGCCCATGCCGCCCTTGCCGAGCTGGCCGAAGATGCGGAATCGATCGCCGAGGACGTCGCCGGGGTTGAAGCGCCCTTCGGGCAGGCCGGTGGAGCTGTTGAGGAGTGACGCGGCGCGGCCGGCCTGGGGCGCGGGTGCGGCGGGTGAGCTGCGCGGGTCGGGCTGGAAGCTGGCGGCCTGTCGGGCGCTAAAAAGAACATCGGAGCCGCTCCCGGAGGTGCCGGAGCGCGAGGTGGGGGGCGGGGGCTGGTTCCCCCAGCTTGTCATGGTGGGGTCGGAGCCGTCGGCGGCCATGGGCGCGGGGACGCTGAGGGTCATGGCGTCCGGGACGTGGGGGCGTCCGCAGGAAGGGCAGTACTTGGACTCGTCGGGAAACTGGGATTTGCAGCCCGCACACACCGCCATTGCACACTCCACGCCGCCAGACCGAACGCCGCCAACCCAACGCCGGGGACCGACCACGACGCGATAGCGTCCCGACCGGAGGGCTTCCGGTCAAATCGCGCGGACGGATTCCGTGCGGCGCAGTGCTTGCGCGAGGGGCGCACGGCGCGCGTGGCAAAGGCCGCCGGCGGATTGGCACGCCGCTTGTGAGAAAGCCGTCCGCGGCGGATTGCCGCGCGCCCGGAACGGATTCCGGCGCGGAATGGTCGGCAGGGATGCCACGGGCGGGGTTGGTCATGAACTACGGCATGGAAATCTCGGCGTCGGGGGCGCTCTCGGCCCTGTATCGCCAGGACGTGCTGGCCAATAACCTCGCCAACGCGCAGACGGTGGGCTTCAAGCCCGACATCCCGGCGGTCCGGCTACGGGCGGCGGCACGGGACGAGGACGGCCTGTTCGGCATGGTCTCGAACCAGATGCTTGAGAAGCTCGGGGCCGGAAACCTGCCGGTCGCCAACCAGACCTCATTTACACAGGGCTCGCTGGAGCGGACGGATCAGGATCTGGACCTTGCGATCCAGGGGGATGGGTTCTTCATGGTGCGCGACACCAGCGACACCATCAACCCCATCCGCGTCACGCGCGATGGGCGGTTCACGCGCAGCGCCGGCGGGCTCCTGGTCATGGCGGCGTCGGGCTTGCAGGTGCTCGACACCGCGGGAAACCCCATCCCGCTCGGCGGCGAGGGGAAGATCGAGATCGACGCGACCGGGAAGGTCAAGCAGGGCGGGGTCGAGGTGGCGCGGATCGAGGTCTTGCACATCCCCGATCCGTGGCGGATGCCCAAGCAGGGAAAAAACGTGTTTGTGCCGCCGGTCAACGCGGTGCTGTCGCGGACGACGGGCACGGGATTGGTGCGTCAGGGGTATGTGGAGCAGTCGGCGGTGGACTCGGTGAAGGCGTTGATGGACGTCACCAGCGCGGGGCGCGAGGTGGAGGCCAACATCGCCATGATCCGGGCCCACGACCGGATGATGGATCGCGCGATCAACGCGCTGGGACGGGTCGCGTAGGCGGGGAGTGAACCATGGCGATCAACGCACTTCAATCGGCGTCCACGGCGCTGTCGGCGCTCAACACCGCGCTCGACGTGACGGCGAACAACCTGGCGAACGTGAACACGGCGGGGTTCAAGTCCAGCCGCGCCAACTTCCAGGACCTGCTCTACATCGAGAAGGCCCAGCCGGGCACGGAGAACGCGATCGGTGACCAGCGCCCGACCGGCCTGTACATCGGGCAGGGGGTGGCGGTCTCGGGGACGCAACTGGACTTCCAGCAGGGTGCGCCCCTCTCGACCGGGCGCACGCTCGACGTGATGATCGAGGGCGAGGGGTTTCTGCAGGTGCAGGTGGAGCCCGAGCAGGGCGGATTTGCCTACACACGCGCTGGGAATCTGTCGCTCAACTCCGACGGCGAGCTGGTGCTGGCCAACGACCAGGGGCGGCGGGTGCAGCCGACATTCTCGATCCCGCCGGAGGCGACGGGTATCTCGGTGGGATCGGACGGGCGGGTGACGTACACGACGGCGGACTCGACCGAGCCGCAGGAGGCCGGGCAGTTGCAATTGGCGACGTTCGTCAATCCCGCGGGGCTGATCCAGCTGGGCGAGAACTTGTACCGCGAGTCGGCGGCGTCGGGCGATCCCAACCTGGGCGAGCCGGGCACGGACGGGCGCGGGCGGCTCAAGCAGGGGTTCCTCGAGAGCTCGAACGTCGATCCCACCCGCGAGCTGATCGAGATGATCCGCACCCAGCGGGCGTTTGAGATGAACAGCCAGACCATCCGCACGGCGGACGAGACGCTGCGCAGCGTCGCTCAGCTCCGCCAGTAATCCGAGGCTCGCACAGGGGACAGCGTCATGACGCGTGGAACGCGGATCATTCTTCTCTTGGCGGCGTGCGCGTGGAGCGTGCTCGCGGCCGATACGGCGCGGGCGCAGGATTCGATCCGCGTGCGCGAGACCATCGAGCGCGCGTCGCCCGGCCCGATCACGCTGGCGGACGTCGCGGAAATCTCGGGCGAGGACGCGGGCAAGCTCGGCACAATCGTGGTGCTGAACAACGCGAACGCGGGCGAGTCGACGGTTTCGGTCGAGACGATCCGCGGGCTGCTGGAGTCGCGCGACGACGTGAACTGGGGTCGGCTGGAGCTTCGCGGCGGATCGTGCCGCGTGTGGGTGGGGAAGCCGGAGGCGGTCAGGCCCAAAGCGCCGGCGGCGCGGACGGGCAGGGAGCCCTTGCCGATACCGGACGGCCCGATCGTGCGGCGATTGATCGAGGAGCGGATCATCGCGGCGCTGGGCGTGGCGGCGGCGGACGCGAAATTGACCTTTGAGGATCGTGACGCCGAACTGCTGCACACGAGCACGCTGGGGCGCGCGTCGGAGATCACCCTGGTGGGGAGCTCGCCCGAGCAGCCGGTGAGTGTGACGCTGTACGAGGATGATCGGATCGCGGCGTCGGGAACGGTGCGCGTGGGCGTGCGGGTCCGGCGCATGGCGGCGGTGGTGTCGGACGAACTCAAGCGCGGCGAAGAGGTGACGGCGGCGAAGGTGACGGGCGAGGAACGCTGGCTTCCCCACACGGTCGACTGCCTGTCGGTCCAGGACGCGATGGGGCGCGTCGCCAAGGCGGCGCTCCCCCAGGGCAAGGTGCTGGAGGCGTCGGACGTACAGGCGCCGCTGGTGGTGAAGAAGGGCGAGTTGGTGCGCGTCCACTGCGTGAACGGGTCGTTTGTGCTGAAGACCACCGCGCGGGCGCTGGGCGATGGACGCCTGGGAGAACTCGTGACGCTGCAGCCCGTGGGCTCGGCGCGATCGTTCCGGGCGCGGATGGATGCGCCGGGGATCGCGGTGCTGGCGTCGTCGGGCGGCGATGACGCGCTGGCGCCCGGGGCGCGCGAAGCCAGGACCAAGGACGCCAAGGCCAGGGCGGTGCGTACGGCGAGCGTGCCCGTGATCGCGACCGACGAGGATCGCGCGGCCAGGCGGGCGCGCGACGAGCGGGCGCGGGGATTTGCGGACCTGGCGGATCAGAAGCTGGCGCCCGAGGGTACGGGCGGGGGCCGATCCAAGAAGGCGGCCGCTCCTGCGGCCAAACCGGCCACGACGGAGGAATGAACGATGAAGGCGTGCGGGCGGGCTTGCGTGGCGGCGCTGGTGCTGGCGGGGATGGCGGGGACGCTGCGGGCGCAGAGCCTGTTCATGCGCGAGCCCACGCCGCCGGCGACGGAGAATGAGCTGCCGCGTGATCCGGCGGGGCCATTGGCGGGCGTGAGCCTGATGGCGGTGCAGGCGCCCAAGCCCAAGACCTACGCGGTCCACGACCAGATCACGATCGTGATCGACGAGAACAGCAAGCAGACCAGCGATCAGAAGCTGGATACGAAGAAGGACTATTCGATCAAGGCGGCGCTGGAGAAGTTCCCGAGCCTGGAGAAGCTGCTGGAATTGCAGGTGGAGAACGGCGACACGACGAGCCAGGCCGACCTGGGTGTCACCGGGAACAACAAGTTCAAGGGCGAGGGCAAGTACGAGCGCGAGGACCGATTCGTCGCCAAGGTGACGGCGAAGATCATCGACGTGAAGCCCAACGGCGTGCTGGTGCTGGAGGCGCGCAAGACCATCGCCAGCAACGAAGAGACGCAGACTTACATCCTCGCGGGCGAGTGCCGGCGCGAGGACGTGACCACGTCGAACACCGTGCTGTCGAGCCAATTGGCGAACCTGACGCTGATCGCCCGGAACGAGGGGCAGGTCAAGGACTCATCGACCAAGGGGTTCATCCCGCGGCTGCTGGAGGCGGTGTTCGGGTTCTGAGCGAGCCGCGGATGGCATGGGCGTTGCGTAGGCACGACACGGAGGTCGTGCCATGCACTCCTTGACGCCGGATCAATGTTGTTCAGATTCCGCACGCCGAATCGGCGCGATCGCGCGGGTTGTGCGGGCGCGGTTGGCGGGCGCGATGGCGCGGCTGGCGGTGCTGGCGGCGGCGCTGGCGTCGCTGCTGCTGATCGCGCCGAGTTCGGCAACGACGGTGCAGGAGTTGACGCGGCTGAAGGGGCACGGCGAGAGCGTGCTGCGCGGGTTGGGCCTGGTGATGGGCCTGCCCGGGACGGGCGACAGCGGGAAGGAGCTGTCGATGGCGCGCCCGCTGGCTCAGTGGCTGCGCAACAACGGCAACGAGCCGGGCGCGCTCAAGGAGTTGCAGGGAGTCAAGAACGTCGCGGTGGTGTCGGTGACGGTGGTGGTGCCCGCGACGGGCGCGCTGGCCGACGACACACTGGACGTTGAGGTGGTGGCGATCAACAGCTGCAAGAGCCTGAAGGGCGGGCGGCTGAGCCTGTGCCCGTTGATGGGGCCGTACGTGGGCGATGAGCACTTCGCGCTGGCGGAGGGCGCGATCGACGTGGACGCGACGACGCCGACGGTGGGGAAGGTTCGGCTGGGCGCGCGGATGGTGCGTGACATCAAGATGCCCGAGGTGAAGGACGTCTTTGAGATGATCATCCAGCCGCACTTTGCGGGCTGGCCCAGCGCGACGCAGATCGTGAGCACGATCAACGACCAGCAGCGGGCCAATCCGGGCGACGCCGAGCCGCCGGTCGCGGAGGCGATCGACGAACGGACGATCCGGGTGACGATCCCGAAGGCGGAGCGGGCGCAGCGAGCGGCGTTCATCGCGGACATCATGTCGACCGAGGTGAACCCGCGCCTGCTGGGCTTGCCGGCGATGGTGATCTGTAACCGCCGCTCGGGGGCGATCATCCTGACGGCGGACGTGACGGTGAGCCCGGTGGCGATCACGCACCGCGACCTGACGATCACGACGACGACGCCGCCGCCCACACCGACGCCCCAGGACCCCCTGATCGACCGCGAGAAGTGGATGAGCATCACGCCGCGTGACACGAGCACGTCGCAGGCGGCGCGGCTGGCGGACCTCCTGGCGGCGTTCAACCGCCTGGACATTCCGATCGATCAGCAGATGGAGATCCTTCAGATGCTGGCCAAGGGCGGTCAGCTTCAGGGAAAGCTGGTCGTCGACTAGCGGCGGTGGGCAATAGGCAATGGGCAATGGGGACTGATTGGTTCGGTCTGACTCGAGCGTGCCGGGAGCGTGTGAGATGCTTGGCGATGTGATGATGAGCGCCGGGGCCGAACTGATGTCGACGCGCGCGTCGGGCGAGGCGTCGGGCGAGCTTGGGCGAAAGCAGTCGCAGTTTTCGCGGGTGCTGGCGGGCGAGCGATCCAAGCCCGTGAGCGAGGACGAGGCGACGCGGATCGCGCGCGACCTGGTCGCGGTGGCGCTGGTGCAGCCGCTGCTCAAGGAGTGGCGCGAGGCGGAGCAGAGCCCGCCGCCCTTCGGCCCGGGCCCCGCGGAGAAGCAGTTCCGCGCCATGCAGGACGCCAACCTGGCGCAGGAACTGACGCGGGCCCAGCGGTTCCCGCTGGTGGAACGCCTGACGCGTGACCTGCGGCGGCGCGGGGCAAACGCGGAGGTGACGGCATGAGCGGGGGCACACCGATGAACGCGGGCGCCGAGATGTCGAAGCTGGCGGAGATCCTCGCGGAGATGACGCGCGAGCACCAGAAATGGCTGATCTTGATCGAGCAGCATCGCGACGCGGTGCGCCACGCGGACCCGCGCGGCGTCGAGCGCGCGCTGGAGGCGCAGCGGCATCTCATGGCGAACCTTGCGGCGATCGAACAGACGCGACAGGAGGTCGTGCGGGCGCTGTGGAAGCGCTTCGGCCCGGACGCCGGGAGCGCGGTCAACGCGCCGCTCCCCAGGCTGGGCACGCTGCTCGAAGTGCTGCCCGCCACGCCGCGCGACGCGCTCAAGGCCAAGGCCCGTGAGCTGCGCGGATTGATCGAGCGCGTGCGGTACGAGGAAGGCTCGCTGAAGGCCGCCACCGCGGCGCTGTCCGCCCACATCGAAGGTCTGATGCGCCATGTCGGGCGGCGCCTCAGCCACGCGGGGACGTACGGGCGGCGCGGCGTGATCGAGGCGACCCCGGCCCTGGCGGCGGCGGTCGATCTGGTCCGGTGAGGCGAGCACTGTGATTTCGCGCCGGCGTGCAGCGCCGGTGATGGGAGATGGCCATGACACTTTCCGCGGCGATGAACATCGGGCGCACCGCCCTCTCCGCGAGCCAGATCGGCCTCACGGTCGCCGGCCAGAACATGGCCAACGCCACCACCGCCGGCTATACCCGCCAGGTCGCGACGTTCTACCCGGTCGCGGGCGACACGACCTCTCTGAGCGGGTCGGTCGGGCGCGGCGTGGGAGTGCAGGCGGTCCGGCGCCAGATCGACATGGCGCTGCAGGGGCGCCTGTGGACGAGCGTTTCCGACGAGGCGGGCGCGCAGCAGGCGCTGGCGATCAACGCCGCCATCGAATCCACGATCGGCGAGCTCTCGGACTACGACCTCTCCAGCGAACTCACGGCGTTCTTCTCGTCGTGGTCGGAGCGCGCCAACCAGACCAAGTCGGCGGCGGTCGTGGTGCAGGGCGGGCAGCGGCTGGCGTCGTTTGTCACGCGATTGCGCCAGGACCTGGCGAACACCCGCGATCAGGTGGATACGGAGCTGGCGGCGAGCATCAAGGCCGCGGACGAGATGCTGGGGATGGTGGCGCGTCTGAACCAGGAGATCGCCGACAGCGAGGTGGCGGGTTTCCAGGCCGCGGGATTGAGGGATCAACGCGACCAGGCGATCACCGAGCTCTCGAAGCTGATCGACGTGTCGGTGGTCGAGCAATCGAGCGGGATGGTGGACATCCTCGTGGGCTCGACGCCGATCGTGCAGGGCTCGACCTCGCGCGGGCTGGAGCTCGAAAAAGCGTCGGAGAACGGGCGCGTGGTGGTCGACGTGGTCGTCAAGGCCGACCAGGAGCATCTGCCCGTGGCGTCGGGCAAGATCGGCGGCCTGCTGGAGTCGCGCGGCGCGACCGCGGACAAGATCATCGGGGAATTGGACGACCTCGCGTCGCAGATCATCTTCCAGATCAACAAGCTGCATTCGACGGGCGCGAACGTCACCAACCCCGCGAGCGCCCAGGGCACACTGAAGATCGCGCTGGGAGATCGCACGCTGGCGCTCAACGATCCGAACAACCAGAGCTTTGCCGACCTGCCCTTTTCCGCGGTCAACGGCGGGTTCCTCGTGAACGTGAAGCAGACCAGCACGGGAACGATGAAGACCGTGCGGATCGACGCCGATCTCGACGGCAAGAAGGCCGACGGCACGCCGGGCTTCGACGACGACACGACCGCGGAGGACATCCGCGCCGCGCTCGACGCGGTGCCGGGATTGTCGGCGAGCTTCACGTCCGACGGACGCCTAAAGGTTGACGCGGACGCGGGGTTCGAGGTGTCGTTCGCGGACGATTCGTCCGGCGCGCTGGCGGTGATGGGTGTCAACTCGTTCTTCGAGGGCACGAACGCCCGCGACATCGCGGTGCGGAGCGACCTGGCGAGCGACCCGACCAAACTCATGAGCGGGCGATATGTGAATGGCTCGCTGGTCGAGAACGGCACGGCGCTCTCGATCGTCAACCTCCAGGACCAGGCGGTCGGCGACCTGGGCGGGCGGACGATCCGCGGCGCGTGGTCCGACAGCGTGCAGGCGGTGGGCGTGGCGGCCAAGTCGAGCGAGTCGCGCGCCAACTCGACCGGCATCATCCGACAGAGTCTCGATGCCCAGCGAGCCGCGATCAGCGGCGTGTCGATCGACGAAGAGTCCGTCAACCTGCTCGATTTCCAGCGCCAGTACCAGGGCGCGGCCCGGCTGATCTCGATCGCGGATGAGCTGACGCAGACGCTGATCAATCTCCTATAGAGCAAAGCAGCGAGACAGCGAAGCAGCGAGACAGGGGGGAAGAAGAGGCAAGGCGGCGCATGAGAGCAAGCGCGAACGTGCTCTTCATCTCGCTCTGCCACTCGATCACCTGACCACTCGACCACCCGACCACTTCTCGTTTCCGGCACGCGGATTGCGAAAGCACGAGTGAACCATGAGCGTCTTCCCCGCCGGTCTTGCGCGAGTTCCCAACCTGCTGATGAAGCAGCTGACGCTGGCCAACATCACCAAGACGAACCTCGATCTCTACCGGGCCCAGGTCGAACTGGCGACGGGGCGGAGCGTGAACAAGACGAGCGACGACGCGGTCAAGGCCGCCACGATCGCGGAGTTGGACGATCGAATCGAGCGTTCCACGCAGCGCCAACGGAACATCCAGCACGCCAGCGCCTCGCTCGGGATGCTGGACACGGTCCTGGGCGAGGCGGGCGACACGGCGCTCGACGCCAAGGACATCGCGCTCCAGCAGATCAGCACTCCCAGCGACGCGACCCAGCGGAAGCAGCAGGCCGCGATCGTGAGCTCGATGATCACATCCATCTACAACTCGATGAACCGCCAGGGGGTGGCGGGATACATCTTTGGCGGTGCGACGACCAGCGTGCAGCCGTTTGTGGAGAAGAACGGCGCGTACCTGTGGCAAGGGCAGGGGAGCGGGCTCTACACCGAGCTCGGGCTGGCCCAGTCGGTGCCGATCACGCTCGGGAACGCCGAGGCGTTCGCCGCCGCGTCGGCCAAGGTCACGGGCAATGTCGATCTCGATCCGGCGCTCACGACCGACACCAGGCTCTCCGACGCGTCGGGGGCGCGCGGGCTGGGCATCACGCTCGGCTCGGTCGAGTTCTCGTTCAACGCCGGCACCCGCGTCGCGGTCGATCTCTCCGGGGCCGACACCGTCGGCGACGTGATCGACTCGCTGACCAGCGCGATCCATCAGTACGAAACGGACAACAACGTCACGGTGCTGGGCGCCGGCGGGATCGGCGTTTCGGACGGCTCGCTGTCGGTCGATGTCGCCACCGGCGCCTCGCTTCAGTTCTATGACCAGGGCACCGGCGTGACCGCCGAAGACCTTGGACTGGCCAACGCCGACGATTCGCAGGTCTTCCCCGCGGGCGCGACGGCGGCGCTGGACCTGTCGCCCAAGCTGACGTGGCGCACGCCCATGAGCGCGCTGGCGGGGCTGTCGCAGTCGCTGGGCTCGATCAAGATCTCGAACAACCGCGGGAGCGCGACGGTCGACCTCTCGGGCGCGCAGACGCTGGGTGATGTGAAGGGCTTGATCGAGGCCGCGGGCGTCGGCGTCCGTGTGGAGATCAACGCCGCGGGGACCGGGATCGACGTGGTGAACCTGCTGTCCGCGGGCTCGGCGGGCGCGCTGTCGATCGAGGAGACCGACGCGACGAACCCCACGGCGGCGAACCTCGGCATCCGCTCGATGACGCCGGCGAGCCTGCTCTCGTCGTTCAACTTCGGCCGCGGCGTGCAGATCAAGGACGGCTACATCGACCCCACGACCGGGCAGGCCGACCCGACCCACGACATCGATTTCACGATCACGCTGGGTAACACGGCCAAGACGACGATCGACATCGATCTCAGGCCGCAGGATGTCGTGAACGTGCAGACGCTCGTCGATCGCATCAACAGCCAGGCGGCGACGCAGCTGGCGGCGGCGGGTCTGCCGACCAACGCGCTGGTTGCCTCGCTGGGCGCGACGAGCAACGGGGTCGTGCTGACCCAAGACGCGTCGTTCGGGAGCGCGGTGGCGATCGCGCCACGGAACAACTCCGAGGCGGCGGAGGACCTGGGGTTCCTCAACGGGCAGTACGACCCCTCGAGCGCAAGTTTCGTCGGTGAAGATCGCGCGAAAGTGCGCGTGAGCGGAATCTTCAGCGACCTGATCGACCTCCGGGACGGCCTCGACAACGACAACACGGTTGGCATTGGCATTGCTGGGAACAGCCTGGGATCGTCCATCGACCTCTTGGCGGAGACTCGCGGCGTGGTCGGCGGATATTCCCAGCGCGTCGATTTCGCACAGCGGGCCGAGGAGGACCGCACGACCTTCGACGAGCAGGTGCGCAGTTCGCTGCGGGATGTGGATTACACGGAGGCGGCCAGCCGCTTCTCGATGCTCCAGACGCAGCTTCAGGCGGGGCTTCAGGCGACGGCGATCAGTTCGAGGCTGACGCTGCTGGATTTCCTGAGCTAGCCGCGGGCTGGCGGACGGGCGGAGGCCCGGTCGCCGGGGTGGAAGCAAACGCCGTCGGCGTCTCGGCCGCGCCGGCGTGGAAGACAGGACGTCGCCCGCGCGTGGACGTGCGGGAGTCGATCCCTTCGGGGTCGGGCCGAATTGCGGAGCGCACCATGGAAGTGCGGACGACACGCTTCGGAGTGATCGAGATCGCGGAGGACCGCGTGATCACCTTCCCGAAGGGACTACTCGGGTTCTCTGGCCACACGAGGTACTGCCTCCTTGAACCGGGGCAGGACTCGTGCTTTTTCTGGTTGCAGTCGCTGGACGAGCCGAGCCTGGCGTTCGTGGTGACGGACCCGTCGCTGTTCGTGCCCGATTACTCGGTGCCGATCCGCCCGGAGCAGATGAGCGAGCTGTCGCTCGGGAAGCTCGAGGACGCCCAGGTCTTCGTCATCGTCAACAAGGTTGACCAGACGCTGACGGGCAATCTTCAGGGCCCGTTGATCGTGAACACGTTGAACCGGGTCGGCGAGCAGGCCGTCCTGGCCGAGAAGCGGTGGACGACCCGTCACGCCCTCGTGAAGGTCACCGCGGCCCGCGCGATCCCCGCGTGAGCCGGTTCCCGGCGTTGGGCCGGGGATCGCTCTCGACCGCCTTTCCTGCTCGTGTGTTCGACCCCTTCACCGGACGAAGCGCCGGCGCGGACGCAGCGTGCGTTCGACGCCCGCCAAGGAGTTCTTTCATGCTCGTCCTTTCCCGTCAGCGCGACGAGACGATCATGATCGGAGATGAGATCGAGATCACGGTCGTGGATATCCGCG
>JADYYE010000031.1 GCA_020853815.1 Phycisphaerales bacterium | reverse complement strand
GGCGCTCACGCGGAAGTCGATCATGTTCTCGTCGACCGGGTGCTTGATGCGTCCGTCCTGCGGCACGCGCTTCTCGGCGATGTTGATCCCCGCCATCAGCTTGAAGCGCGACAGCACCGAGTTCTGCATGCGCTTGGGCAGCTTGTCGCGCTCCATGCACACGCCGTCGATGCGGTACCGCAGCCGCACGCGGTCGGCCATGGGTTCGATATGGATATCGCTCGCCCGCATCTTCACCGCTTCAACGATGATGCGGTTGCACAGCTTCACGATCGGGGCGTCCTCGGCCGCGACGTCGATCGACTTGTCCACCGACCGGTCCACCGAGCGGTCCACCGACTTGTCGATCGACTCGGACACCAGCGACTCGTTGGCCGCCACCATCCGGACCTGCTTGTTCTTGTCCCCCTCCAGGAACCCCTTGATCGCCGATCGCGACGCCAGCTTCGGGTCGATCTCCGTGTTCAGCCTGAACCGGAGCATGTCCAGCAGCTCCAGGTTCATCGGATCATGAATGATCAGTTGCAGCTTCCCGTTGGACTTGGCCATGGGAAGGATCAGGTGCTTCTTCACCAGGTCGTCGGGGATCAGCTTGAGGTCGATCTTCCCCGACACGTCCCGCGCGTTCAGGTCGACGAACTCCATCCCGAACTGCTCGGCCAGCGCCTTGGCGACCTGGTCCTCTTTCGCAAAGCCCGTCTCGACCAGCGCCTCGCCCAGCCGCTTGCCCGAACCCTTGGCGACGTTCGCCGCCTTCACGGCCTGCTCGGGCGTGATCACGCCCCAGCCGATCAGGATCTCGCCGAGCTTCTTCCGCGATCGTGCCATCCGCATCCTTCAGTCGTTCGAGTTTCGTTCCGCCCCGCCGCAGCGCAAAGCCCCGGCCGAGCCGCCGGCATCGTACCGAATGGCCGGAGCACGCCGCGCCGGGCGTGAAAGGGAGTGTAGACCAAACCCCCCGCGCGATTCCCATCCGCGCGTCCGCCCTACCGTGTCAAGTTCGCGCAAGCAGAGGTCCAACGCCGTGCCGTCTCCGACCCACCCCAGCCCGCACACCGACGCCGCGCCGAGCGCTCGGCGCCGGCGCCTGCTGATCACCGCCGGCCCCACGCAGGAACCCATCGACGCGGTCCGTTACATCGGGAATCGATCCTCGGGACGCGTCGGGGTCGAACTGGCCGACGAGGCCGCCCGGCGCGAGTGGAACGTCATCCTGCTCCTTGGGCCGACCGCCCTTACACCCACCGATTCGCGGGTCTCCACCCTCCGGTTCCGGACCGCCGACGATCTTCGCTCTCTCCTCTCCCGCCACGCCCCGGATGCCGACGCCCTCATCATGGCCGCCGCCGTCGCCGACTACCGCCCCAAGGTTGACCCTGCCTTTCTCGGCGGCAAGTTCCGCCGCCAGAACCAGAAGCTCACCCTCGAACTCGAGCCCACCCCCGACCTCCTCGCCGAGGTCGGCGCCTCGCGCCGCCCCGACCAACTCCTCGTCGGCTTCGCTCTCGAGCCGCGCGACGAGATGATCGCCTCCGCCCGCGCCAAGCTCGAACGCAAGCGCATCGACCTCGTCGTCGCCAACCCCCTCGAAACGATGGACAGCCCCACCATCGAGGCGATCCTCCTGTCCCGCGACGGCTCCGAGGCCCGCACCGACGGCAGCATCTCCAAGCGAGCCTTTGCCTCCTGGCTCATGGACAACATCGAAGCCCGCGCGCGATCCTTCATCACCCCCGGCACCATGGGCTCCGTCCATGCCTGAGCCCCGCGGCAAGCCCGCCCGCAAACCCGGCCCCCGCTCTTCCCCCCGCAAGCGCCCGCACCATCGCGACGGCGCGCCGCACCGCCGCGACCCCGCTCAACTGGGCTTCAACGTCCGCATCGTTTTCGAAGACGACGAGGTCATCGTCGTGGACAAGCCCCCGGGCATCGTCACCGCGCTCCTCCCCGGCGAGGCCGGCGCATCCGCCGATGTTCCCAGCGTCTTCGGCGAAGTGAAGCGCCACGCCCGCGCCCGCAAGAAAGGCCCCGCTCGCGTCTGGGTCGTTCACCGACTCGACAAGGAAGCCTCCGGCCTGCTCGTCTTCGCCAAGACCGAGCGTGCCTTCGCCTGGCTGAAGGAGGATTTCCGCGCCCGCCGCGCCCATCGCCTGTACCTCGCCGTCGTCGAGAACGAGTTCCCCGAAAACGCTGCCTCCGGAACGCTCCAGGGATTCCTCGCCGAAGACGACCGCGGCCTCATGCGCACCGTCCCCGGCCGCACCACCATCGCCGGCCCGCGCGACTTCGGCCCGCAGCTCGCCGTCACCCACTACCGCGTCCTCCATCAGTCCCGCGCCAAGGCCCTCGTCCAGGTCCGCCTGCGCACCGGCCGCAAGAACCAGATCCGAGTGCAGATGAGCGAGGCCGGTCACCCCCTCGTCGGCGACTACCGCTATCGCCCAAGACAGGAGCGACCGGGCACCGCGCCCAGCGACCCGATCAAGCGCCTCTGCCTCCACGCCACCGAGCTCGGCTTTGCGCACCCCTCGCGCGGCGAGACGCTCCGCTTCCGCAGCCCCGCGCCCAGAGAGTTCTGGACGCTCGTCGGCGCCCAGCCACCCGCGATCGAGCCCGCCTCCGGCGCACAGTCGCAAGACTCCGACCCCTGGCCCGAAGACAACGCCGAGCCCGCATCCCCGAGCGCCGCGTTCCCCGCGGCTCCCAGTTCGATCTCTCCGGGTTCGATCTCCCCCGCGCACGCCAGCGGGCCGCAGGACCCGGCCCTCTCCACCTCCTGGGACCACGTCGCGCGCTGGTACGAAGAGCTCCTCGACCGCGGCCGCAGCGACCACCAGCGCGACGTCATCGTTCCCGGCACGCTCCGCCTGCTCCAGCCCCGCGCGGGCGCGCGCATCCTCGACGTCGCCTGCGGCGAAGGAATGCTCTGCCGCAAACTCGCCTCGCTCGGCGTCGAAGCCGTCGGCGTCGACGCCTCGCCCCGCCTCATCGACGCCGCAAGAGCCGCCTCCGCCGCCCCCCCAACCCCCGGCGCCCCGCGCCCGCGTTTCGAAGTCGGCGATGCACGCGCCATCGGCGCACTCGATCTCGGCACCTTCGACGCCGCGGCGTGCATCATGGCCCTCATGAACATCGACCCCGTCGAGCCCACGCTCCGCGGCATCGCCGCCTCGCTCAAGCCCGGTGGCTCGTTCGTCGCCGTGATCCTCCACCCCGCCTTCCGCGCCCCGGGCCAGACCAGTTGGGGATGGGACGAAAGCGACGACCGTCGCACCTCGCCGCCCCGCCACGCGCCGCGCCCCGGACCCGGATTCGACCGTAATCACCCGACCCGGCCCGCCCGCGCCCCGGACCGTCTCACCCGCACGCCCGACCGCTCCACCCGCAACCCGCCCCGCTCCGACGCGCGTCAGTACCGCCGCGTGGACGGCTACCTCTCCCCCGGCCAGTCGCCCATCATCATGAACCCCGGACACGCCGCGCACGGCAAGGCCCCGATCACCACCTGGACCTTCCACCGCCCGCTCCAGTTCTACTTTCGAGCCCTCGCCGAAGCGGGCTTCGTCGTCAACGCCCTCGAAGAGTGGCCCAGCCTGAGACGCAGCGAGCCCGGCCCAAGAGCCAACGACGAACACCGGGCCCGCCGCGCAATCCCGCTCTTCCTGGGCCTGCGAGCCCCCAGGCCCGCGACCCCG
>JADYYE010000213.1 GCA_020853815.1 Phycisphaerales bacterium | reverse complement strand
GAAGATTATAGGGAATCCTTTCTTTTTAAACTTTCTGGCGATGTTACGATTGAAGGCAATATTCCACCTTATTCGGTTCTTTTTGTTCGCGGCGGTGATGTCTATATAAACGGGAATATCGGGCATGATGTTGAAATCCATTTACAACATGCCATGCCCAAAGAGCCTGGGTTTTTAGGCCAGCTGTTTGGTAAAAAGGCGGATACGCCCTCGATGAAAACTTTGACGCTTTTTGGCAATGCGGATGATTTTTTAAAAATTGATGCACCCAATATGCGCCAGATAATATTTCCTGGTGACGCTGGAAAGGCTCTAAATATCAAGGCCAACAAGAAATGTGAAATTGTTTTAGGGACGGCTGGATCGCATTTTGTGGTTGAAAAGGCCGCATCGATAAAAGCCAAAATGGTGGGAGAATATTCAAGTCTGAAAGACATAGGTCATCTGGCAATAGAGCAGATGGGGGATCATGCTGTTGCAAAAGCGTTATCCATGACCATTGGGGATGCTGGCAAGAATTGTTTCTTTGAATATGATGGTGAAGTTCCACCGACAGAAGATTTTAATCTCTTTCGTTTTGGCAGACTGGGGAAAAAAAGCATCGTGAAGGCTCCTCGGATGACTATAACTATACAAGGCAAAGAACATGAGTTTGAAGGAACCTACCAATCCCCCGCAAGACAGCCCTTTTTGCCAAGGATTATTCCAGGCGGCCTTGACCCTTGATAATTTTTAAGCAAACTCTCTTTGCTTGCTCACCCTTGGTCAATCGCGCATAATGGGGTATGGATGAAACGCCGCCCCTCTTGCCTAAAAAGCCAACGCCTGCCAACGCCAACAAAGGGGCGAGTTTTTCTGCGCGCAAAATAAAGCCAGATTACGGCTCTTCCAAAGAATCCCGTTTTGTCGGCTATATGGTTTTGGGTTTTGGAATTGTGGCTGTTATGTCTGTTTTGTTGATTGCGGCCAATCGCTTTGGCGGAAATGATGGGCAGACAGCTGGTCAGCCAGTGGCAACGCCTGTGGCGACAAGGCCACTAACGCCGCAAACGCCCGTTCCGCCTGCCACGCCTGACGCGCCTGATTTGCAAAGCCGCGTGGCCAAGGACTTGCTGGGCAACTTGTCAGCCCCTTTTTCTGTAGAGCGCAATCAATATAAAGAACCTCCCAAGGATGAGTTGTACTTTAAACGCCAACCAGATTTGGATTCTACCGCTGTTGAAGGCGCATGGCAGGCGATGATAAGCAACAGCACGGCTGTGTTGCAGCTTTCTAAGGGCACATACCAAATTGTTATGGCAGATCCCACGCAGTATTCTTACCGTCTCTATTCTTCAGGAACATACACCGTTATGGAAGATCTTGTGACTTTGACGCCGCGCAATGACTGGGCACCCCCATCCCCACCAAAAGGGACTGATGTAACATAGTCCTCTATTACCTCCGCCCCTTTTCCTGTGATGGTAGGCCTGAAAAGCGGGAAGATGTTGTGGCAAAACCCGCCCTCCAGCGAAAAGCGCATTTATGTGCCGCGCACGCTGCCGCTTTTACAAGATTCTAGCCAGGGTTATATTGTCTGGCAGCCCGTGAAAAAATAAACGATCATGCCAGAGCTTCCCGAAGTTGAAACCGTCTGCCGTGGGCTGGAGCCAGCCATGAAGGGCAGGGTTGTTCAAAAACTTGTTTTGTGCAGAAAAAATCTGCGCGTCCCTTTTCCTGAAAATATGGCCAGTCGTATGGAGGGGCGTAAAATTTTACGCCTGTCACGTCGCGCCAAATATATTCTCATTCATGTTGCCTCCCGTAAAAAGGCCGAGGCTGAGGATGTTGTTATTGTTCATCTTGGCATGTCGGGGCAGATGGAGGTGGTTGCGCAAGGCTCTTCCTACACGCCTCGCAAACATGACCACATGATGATTGCGATGGATAATGGCTCTCTTATTGTTTTTAATGATGCGCGGCGCTT
>JADYYE010000212.1 GCA_020853815.1 Phycisphaerales bacterium | reverse complement strand
TGCGCACGCTCGCGCTCAAGGGCGGGGGCTCGCCATGACTCTCGTGCCACTCCACACCGTGACCTGGCCCGCCGAGCGTTTCTACTGGGCGACGCTCCCGCCGGGCGTTGTCCGCCGCGACGGCGTCCTTGCGCCGGGCGCGATCGAAGCCGCGCGAGAGCAGATCCCCGTGCCGATGGAGAACCTGCACGCGGTGGCGATCACGATCGATCGAGCGCGAGGCGAGAACGGAACTGGCGGTGTGACGGGGGACAGTCAGAGAGGCGGCTCCGGTGGGATCGTCTGTGCGATCGAGCGAGAAGTGCTGCGCACGCTCGATGCCGGCGTGCTGATCCTCACGCCCGACTCGATCCCGGCGTGCGTGCTCTCGGCGATGGGTCATACTCCTTGGGAGGCGCCCGACGCGTGCCGAGAGCCCTCGTACTCCACGTCTTTGGACGCCGGATCTGAGGCGTCCGCGCCGAAGGTCCGGGTCGCTGCGTTCGTATCTCAACATGAACTCGCGCCGCACGATCTCACGCGACTGAACCTGCTCACAGGCGAGTTCGAGCCGCGTGCGATCCGCTCGCACCGCCACCGGCGCGCCGCGATCGTGCTGGGTGCGATCACGATCTCGTGCGCAGTGGTGGCGTTCGACCTCGCACGCCGGGCCGAGCTGCTGCGCCGCGCGGCCGGGGATGACGCCGCGGCGGTCCGGGCGGTGCTCGCGCAGGCCGCGCTTGCTCAGGACCCCGGCGCTCCCGATGCCCTCGCGCTGGAGAGAGAACTCGAGCAACTGCGGGCCGTCGCGTCCCGCACGGGTCCGGGCGCCTCGTTCGATGCGCCGAGTGCGCTATCCGAGATCGTCGGAGGGTGGCCGAGTGCTGGGGGCGCGCTGCCGCAGTCGCTGAGCGTGCGTCCGGACGCCGCGACATTGACCGTGCGCACGCCGGGGGCGCCCGCGGCGTTCCTCTCCGCGTGGAAGACCCCCGCGGGCTGGACGAGCGCCGAGCCGCGTGTGCAGGCGAACGCGCAGGGAGGTGGCGAGGGAGGCCTGGTCACGCTGGAACTGAAGCAACTCACGGCGGCGACCAGCCCGAAAGGTGGTGCGCCGTGAACAAGTCGCGTCTTGGTGCATCGGCAGTGATCCTGCTCGTGGCGATCATCGCCCTCGGCGGTGTTACAGCCTTGTTCCTGTCGGCGTCGGGCTACCTCGCCGCGCGGCGTGAGCGAATCGCGGCCGCCGAATCGCTCGCCTTGCGTCAGGCCCAGGCCGTCGAGCTTGCCTCGCTCCGCCGCGCCACCGCAACGCTGCCCCGATCCAGCGGCGACCTGACCTCACGCATGACCGCCGTACTGGGCTCCTGCGGCCTGCCCTCGGCGACCATCGCCTCGGTGCTGCCCGAGCCGCCCGTCGAACTGGCGAGCCAGCGCGGCGTGACGCGCACGCGTCAGGTCGCCCGCGTCTCCCTGGAAAAGCTCACGCTGCCCGCGCTCGGGCGCGTGCTCGACACCTGGCGCGCCGCCGAGCCCGCGTGGGCGATCACCGCGATCGATCTTGCGGCCGCGCAGGCGGCCAAGCCTCCCGCGCCGGGCGAGGATCGCCAGCTCCGCCTCCGGGCGAACCTCACACTCGAGGCGGTCTTCAGCGAAACGGACACGAAGGCAAGTCCACCCAAGCGAGTCGATCTCATGGGAGGCGGGACATGACACACCCGACCAAGTTGAATCACGCATCGTCGTGCCACCCATCGTGGCTTGGATCATCGCTCGGCATGATCGGTGCGATCGGCGCGTTCATCTCTATTGGACCCTCTGCGTACTTGGTGGCCCGCCTCTCCGAGGCGGGCTTGCTCGCCCAGGCGAAGCGATCTTCGCGCCGAGGCTCGCATTGTTCAGGGTGTTCGATTGCTGCGGCACGCGCGATCGCCCTCACCTTCGTGTTCTTCGCTCTTGCACTCGTCGGCGGGTGCGCGACGCAGCGCCCCGCATCTCCCTACGCGGGCCAGTCCGCCGGAGCCCGTGACACCGCCCGCGCCGAGGCGCTCAACCAGGAGACCGCCGACGTGATTGGGAGGGACCCCGCCCGCGCTGAACGTCTGCTCCGCGAGGCCCTGGCCGCCGATCTCTACCACGGCGCGGCCCACAACAATCTCGGCACCATCCTGCTTGGGCAGGGCAAGCTCTACGATGCCGCGGCCGAGTTCGAGTGGGCCCGCAAGCTCCTGCCCGGCCATCCCGACCCGCGTCACAATCTTGCGCTGACGTTCGAACTGGCGGGCCGCTACGACGACGCGCTGGCGACCTACGCCGCGGCGCTCGACGTGTACCCCGAGCACCTGCCCACCATCCAGGCGATGGTCCGCCTGCA
>JADYYE010000030.1 GCA_020853815.1 Phycisphaerales bacterium | reverse complement strand
CTGCTCGTGGATGTCAGCCGTCTCCAGACGCACGCGGTCCGACTCCCGCAGCAGCACGGGGATCTGGTCGCGGAACGCGTTGAACGCCGGCCGGAGGTCGCCGGAACCGTTCTTGAGCGCGGTCAGCTTTTCCTGCGCCACCGCCACCTGCTTGTCGCCGGCGAGCAGCGCCGACTTGGCATCGAGCAGCGTCCCCACCGCGTTGTCCGACCGGTCCCGCGCCGGATCGGCTCGGCAGCCCATCAGCGTCGTCGCCAGCAACAGACCCAGCATCCCGGCTCGTGCGATCATTGTGTTTGCCTTCCTGATTGCCTTGGTTCTCGAACGTTTATGCTACGCCCGGTTCCGCGGGGCACAATCCTGATTTTGCCCGATCGTCCGATCCCGGCCTTTGCACGTTCGCGAAGTTGTAGCATCGTGTAGCAATCTGTAGCGAACGACGTCTGTCCCTCCCGACGCCCGTCGCGATGGTTCGCGCGGACCGGGCGCTGCGGGGAAACAACCCTCCCCATATAGACCGCCGTGTTGCGCTTTTGTCTGTCGAAAAGCGCAGCGCGCCGCGCGTTGCCTGGGAAAAGCCTCGTAAATTTTTCGTGAGCGTCCCGGGAACTGCACTGGCGGCAGCGGAGCAGGGGAGCGCCCGTTCGCTCCTCCCGGTCTCCTCATTGAGCCGCCGTCAGGCATCGGTTCTCTCCTCGCTCCCTGAGCAGGGCGCAACCGGGTGGTTCTCCAAGAGGGGCGTCTCCATGGCGGATCTCCGCGCTGTGGGTAGAGTGACAGGGGACGAGTTTTCGGTGTACACCGTCGGCGGGCGGCGGTTCATCATCCGGGGCTTTGGCAACGAGATTCGCGTCGCGCCCGACGTGGCGGAGGCGGTCGCCGCCGGGCGGTACGGGCGGTGGTCCGGACACACCCACCCGCCGGGGTACGGGATGGCTCCCTCAGTCGTGGACCGCGCGAGCATTCCGGCTGGCCAGGCACGCAGTGCCCTGTGGGGCGATGACGGCTTCACGGTCTTCCACCGGACCCCACAGGAGGACGTGATGTTCCAGAACGCGCGACAGAGTGAGCTGATGCGGAGGTTCTATGAGCAGCGATAGCCACAAGCTGACGGCGAGGCCCCCGATGGACGAGGAGACGGCGATGGCGTTCGCCGGGCACCGCTTTCAGCAACTTCACCCCAAGGAGACGGTGCCGCAGTGGCTGCCGCGCTGCACCGTGATCGGTTGGACCAAGGACGATGCGGGGCGGTTTGTGGTGTCCTTCGCCGTGACGCCGAAGGCAACGAACAACGCTTTCGCCTACTTCCGCGTGGCCATTGACCGGACAACCGCCGAGACGACGGTGCTGGAGGACCGGGACCTGTCCGCTCTGCACGGCCCGGACTATCAGGGCTTCGACAGTCCGGAAGGTGCAGGGACGTGAGGGCCCGCATCCTCCGCCTTCCACTTCTCCGGCAGGAACTGGTCGATCTCACTCAGCTTGATCTGTCCGATCTTGGCCAGAACGGACATGAGGTACTTCTGCGGGTCCAGGCCGTGGCGTTGGGCGCTGGCGATCAGGCTGTAGAGGCGGGCGTGGCTCGCACCGGCTTGATCGTGCCCGGCAAAGAGCCAGTTCTTGCGGCCGATGGCGACACGCTTCAAGGCACGCTCGGCGGCGTTGTTATCGATGTTCAGGAAGCCTTCGTCGGTATACCGCGTCAGCGCGGTCCACTGGTTGAGGGTGTAGGTGATGGCCTGTCCCATCGGGCTGCGTGGGAGGACGATCGGCTGCTCGGCGTCGAGCCATGTCTTGATCTGGGCGAGGAGCGGACGGCTCTTCTGCTGACGCAGGTCGCGACGGGCATCGTGATCGAGCGTCTTGGCCTGCCCCGAGCTTGTCGAGCGGGCTTCATCTTCGATCGCGTAGAGCTGGCGGACGAACTCCAGCATCTGGGCCGAGCGTCTGCCGTCGGTCTCCTTGGCGTCGAAGAACTTCCGCCGCGCGTGCGCCCAGCAGGCGACCTCGGTCACGTTCTGCCTGGCATAGATGCCGTCGTACCCGCCGTAGGCGTCGGCCTGCAATAGCCTTTGAAGTTGGCGAGCCACCTGCTCGGTCCGGCGCGGGTTCGGTCGGGCGTGTAGTCGTAGACGATGTACGGGTGATGCTCGTCGCCGATGTAGGTCCAGATCCGGCCACTCTTGCACTTGCCCAACACCAGTTCGTCTTGAACCGGCACGCGGGTGTCGTCGGTGTGGATCACACGGCTTTGCCGCACGCGATCGCTCATCAGATCAACCAGCGGCCTGACCAGGTCCGAGCAGGCGAGCATCCACGCGCACATCGTGCTGCGGGCGATGTGGACCTGCTGACGCTCGAAGATCTGTTCCAGCCGGTACAGCGGCAAATGATCGCCGAGCTTGCTGACAATGATGTGGGCGAGCAGGCCCGGACCGGGCAGGCCACGGTCGATGGGCTGCTCGGGCTTGTCGGCGATCGTGATGTTGGCACCGATGCCGTTCTCATCGCAAGTCTTGCAGGCGTACTTCATCCGCTTGTGGACGATGACCTTGAACGAGGCGGGGATGAACTCCAGTTGTTCGCTGGTCTCAGCGCCGATGCAGGATCGGGGTGTGTTGCAGCAGGGGCACTTCTTCTGGTCGTCGGCAAGATCGTGGATGAGTTCGATGCGCGGCAGGTGATCGGGGAGCACGCCGCGGCCGTGCTTGTGACGGTTGACGATCTTGCGCGTGACGAGCGTCTCGCCCGACTCGGCCTCCGCGACGCTGACATCGACCGGCGCGTCTTCCGCCATCGCCAGGCCGAAGATCAGCAGTTGGCGTGGGTCGAACGACTCCGAGCGCGGGCCGTAGAAGCGGCGGAGGACCGCCTCCATCTCAGCCTGATGTCGCTGCCGCTCGGCGTCGATCTCCGCCTTGTGCCGCTGCTCCATCGCCTCGATCGTTCGATCGCGCTCGGCCAGCATCCGCTTCAGGATCGCCGGATCGTCAGGAAGATCGCCAATGATGTTCGCCACGCGCGCGGATGTATCACAGCCAGCGGGAGGGCGCAATACCCGGCGCGAACAAAAAGTCAGAAAATCATCGCAAATCGATGGCGCACCCGCTCAGTAGCTCCATCAGCCGACGGCTGTCGATCGCGACCGCCTTCTCACTCGCCGCCGGAAACTGGAACGTCCCGCGTTCCAGCCGCTTGTAGTACAGCGCGTACCCGTCGCGATCCCACCACAAGATCTTCACCCGCTCGCTCGTGCGGTTGCGGAACACGAACAGGTGCCCGGCCATCGGATCATCCTTCAGCACGGTCCTTACATGTTCGGCGAGCCGGTCGAACGACCGCCGCATGTCCACCGGCTCCGTCGCCAGCCAGATGCGAACACCCTGCGTACGGCCCGTCCCGAGCGAAGTCGAGGGGATCACGCCACGCCTCGATCAGACTCGGCGCAGGCCCCCTCGATCGTGCGGACCAGCGTCGCCACGTCCGTCATCGGCATCGCGACCGGCAACACCAGCTCCCGCCCGCCGCCGAGGCGCAGGCGAATCGGCTCGCCCACCACGGGCGACCGATCAACAACGACTTCCGCAAACCGAACACCTCGGCCAAGCTCGGTGTGGGCCGGCTTCGGCACTCGACGTCGCTTCCGAGGCGTCGGCGACAACCCCAACTTCACCCGCCACCAGTAGAACGCATGTTCGTGACACCCGTGCTCCTTGCACCATCCGCGCACCGACTGCCCGCTCGTCTGCCAGGCAACGATCCGTTCCCGCCACACATCCGCCGTCTTGGGCTTGTTGTCATCCATGCCCCCAGCATGGCGGGTCCGGCGGTGTCATTGAAGGTGTGGTTGGTCGAACGCACACATCCGACTCTTCGGCGTACCTCAGAGTCGGCGTGCGGGCACTCACCCTTCGAAGAGTTCCAACTT
>JADYYE010000211.1 GCA_020853815.1 Phycisphaerales bacterium | reverse complement strand
CGAGAGCCGGCTGCTGCTGCTCCCGATCCCTTTTGCGGTCCGCGTGTACAGCCTCCCGGATCTGTTCGCCGGCAAGATGCACGCGGTACTGTGCCGGCGATGGAAGACTCGCGTGACGGGTCGCGACTGGTACGACTTCGTCTGGTACGCCGGGCACCATCCCGAACTCAACCTGGGCCATTTGGAGGCCCGGATGCGGCACTCCGGCGACTGGACCGGCGGGGCTCCGCTGGATGCGGACGGGCTGCAGAACCTTCTGCGCGAAGCGATCGGGCGACTGGACGTACGCAAGGCCCGCCAGGAGGTGGACCGCTTTGTGAAGGACAAGTCGTCCCTCGATCTCTGGTCGCACGAGTTCTTCCTCCAGGTCGCCCGGCAGGTGAAGCCCGTCGGAACTCCCCCCGCCATTGGCCGTTGAACCTGGGTTCCGCGTAGGAATTCGCACGGAGACGCAGAGGGCGCAGAGGTCGGAGGTCAGAGGTCAGAGGTCGGAGGTCGGAGGTCCGCCTCAACTTGAAACCTGAAACTTGGAACTTGAAACTCCCCTCATCCCCCCTGACACCTGAAACCCGACACCTGAAACCATCCCTCACTCATCACTCATCGTTCATCACTCACCATTCATCACTCATCGTTCATCACTATCTTCCGCCCTTCCTTCACGCCCCGCGTCAGGGTATGGTGATGCAGCTACAGAAGGAGACTTCAATGCACTCGTTCATCACGGCGACGGAATGGCAGGGCGGGGAGAATCTGGTGACACGGACGGAGGGCGGGTTGTCCCTCGATATCTCGTCGCCGCCGCAGTTCGGCGGAGAGGCGGGACGCTGGACGCCCGAGGACATGCTGGTCGGTGGCGTCGAGTCCTGCATTTTGCTCACGTCGATGTACTTCGTCACGAAGAACAAGATCGGCCTGAAGAGCTGGACCAGCCGCGCCACGGGATCGATGGAAAAGGGCGCGTCGGGCCTCCGCTTCACCCGGATCGACGTCCGCGTCACCGCGCGCGTCGCCACCGAGGCGGACATCCCGAAGATGCAGGAAGCCGTGAAGCTTGCCGAGAAGTACTGCCCCCTGAGCGCCGCTGTGAATTTCCCCGTCGAGTTCACTCTGGACTGCAGCGTGCAGTAGCGGACCTGAGGGGCGCGGAGCATGGCGAAGACAGGGTCCAAGGCGGCGGAAACCGCCGAATCGATGGCGCTGCGGCAGCGGGACATTTCCGTCTCGGAGTTTTTCCTCAAGAACCGCCACCTGCTCGGCTTCGACAGCCCCCGCCGCGCGCTGCTGACGGCCGTCAAGGAAGCGGTCGACAACGCGCTCGATGCCTGCGAGGAGGCGCGGATCCTGCCCGAGATCGCCGTCGACATCGCGCAGACCTCGCCGGCCCGCTTCCGCGTCGACGTCACCGACAACGGCCCCGGCATCGTCCGCGCGCAGATCCCGAAGATCTTCGCGAAACTGCTCTACGGATCGAAATTCCACCGCCTGCGCATGTCGCGCGGCCAGCAGGGCATTGGCATCAGCGCCGCGGGCATGTACGGCCAGCTCACGACGGGCCAGTCAACGCGCATCCTGTCGCGCACCGCCAAGTCCAAGGCCGCGCACAGCATGGAGGTCCAGATCGACACGCGGGCGAACAAGCCGGTGATCCTGCGTGACGAGGAGACGGACTGGCGCCCCGCGTTCCCGAACCCCGACACGCCCGCCGGACCGCCCGTCCCGGCAGCCCACGGCACGAGCGTCTCGATCGAGATGGAGGCCGCCTACGTGAGGGGCCGGCTGTCGGTGGACGAATTCCTCCAGCAGTGCGCCATCGTCAACCCGCACCTCCAGCTTCACTACCGCGTCGCCCTCCTGCCGCGCGAGAAGACCGCCGAGCCCGCCCAAGCCTCCCCAGCCGACCCCCTACAGCCTACAGCCCACAGCCCACAGCCTTCTGCCGACAGCCTGCCGCCGACCGCGGCGTGGCAGACCTACCGGCGGGCCGTGAAAGATCT
>JADYYE010000210.1 GCA_020853815.1 Phycisphaerales bacterium | reverse complement strand
TGAACGCGTTGCGGCTACCGGGCTTCTTCGCCAACCTGGGCCACGCGAACATCATCAACACCGCCGGCGGCGGCTCCTACGGCCACATCGACAGCCCGGCTGCCGGCGCCATCTCGCTGCGCCAGGCCTATGATTGCTGGAAGGCCAAGGCCGACCCGATCGAGTGGGCGAAGCAGCACAAGGAGTTCGCCCGCGCCTTCGAGTCCTTCCCGCAGGATGCCGACAAGCTCTACCCGGGCTGGCGCGACAAGCTCAAAGGTCACAAGTAATCCGTTTACCAGTCGGATTACCGGTTAGCCCCTGACCCGCAAGGGCAGGGGCTTTTTTAACTCAGGAGGGCAGCATGACCATCGACATCGGGCAGTACCGCATCGCCAGCGAACCCTTCTACCAGTCGCAGGGCGACGAGGTGTCGCTCTACGAGGCCGCCTACGCCGCGCGCCTGCCGGTGATGCTGAAGGGCCCGACCGGCTGCGGCAAGAGCCGCTTCGTCGAGCACATGGCGTGGAAGCTCGGCCGCCCCCTCATCACCGTCGCCTGCAACGAGGACCTGACCGCCTCGGATCTGGTCGGCCGCTACCTGCTAGACCGCGACGGCACGCGCTGGCTGGACGGCCCGCTCACCACCGCGGCGCGCATCGGCGCCATCTGTTACCTCGACGAGATCGTCGAAGCGCGCCAGGACACCACCGTGGTGATCCACCCGCTCACCGACCACCGCCGCACGCTGCCGCTCGACAAGAAGGGCGAGGTGATCGCCGCCCATCCCGACTTCCAGCTGGTGATCTCCTACAACCCCGGCTACCAGTCGCTGATGAAGGACCTCAAGCAGTCCACCAAGCAGCGCTTCGCCGCCTTCGACTTCGACTACCCCGAGCCGGGACTCGAAGCGCAGATCGTCGCGCGCGAGACCGGCATCGACTTGGATACCGCCGGCCGGCTGGTGAAGCTCGCCGGGACGGCGCGCAATCTGAAGGGCCACGGCCTCGCCGAGGGTGTGTCGACGCGCCTGGTCGTCTACGCCGCCCAGCTCATCCGCCGCGGCGTCGCCCCGCGCGCCGCCTGCCGCACGGCGATGGCGCGGCCGATCACCGACGACGCCGACATCCGCGCCACGCTCGACCACGCGGTCGACGCGA
>JADYYE010000029.1 GCA_020853815.1 Phycisphaerales bacterium | reverse complement strand
TTCGACGACTACCAGCACCTGCTCGACGCAGGCGCCGAGGCGTGGCAAGAACTCACACGAGAACTGCTCCGCTCCATCTGCTCATGCACCTACCTCACGCACGAGGAAGAGGGGTGATCCGTATAAGCCGCGTTGCGCGAATCTCTCCGTTCTCAACTCTCAGTTGGCGTTCACGAGCCCCGCCAGCGAACCGAGCCCCACCGGCTCCTTCGTGTGGAACGGCTCGCCCGCGCCGACACCGATCCGCGACCCGAAGTAGACGCCCGAGGCCCTGATCCACTCCACCACCTTGCGGTTCTTCTCCGGCAGCACAAACTGCGTGTGGTACGCCGTGATCGCGTCGATCTTCCGCTCCGCGTGCGTCGTGATGTCCACGATGAACGACGGATCCGCCACCCATCGAAGGTGTGACGCGTAGTAATAGAAGAGCCACGCGGGATAGATCGGGGGCTTCCCCCCGTCGCCGGGCATCGCCACCTTGGTTAGCTTGGCGTCAAAGCGTGCATCCTCCACGATGCGCGTCACGGCGCGATGGTCCGGGTGGGCATCCTCCGGGTACGGGCAGAAGACGATCTGCGCCTGGTGCGTGCGCATCACGCCCGCGACCTTGTGCCTCGCCTCGATCGTGTGCTCGACGAATCGGTTGGGGAGCCCGAGCAACTGCCGCCGCACGGGCTTCGTTCCCTCTCCGCTCGGGCTCAGGATCTCCACCGCCCGCGCCGCCTCCTTGGCCCGCGTCACCGGATCGCCGAACGGCGTCGGCTCCCCGTTGGTCACATCCAGCAGCAGCACGTCGTGCCCCTGCGACGCGAGCATCGCGATCGTGCCGCCCATCCCGATCTCCTGATCGTCCGGATGCGGGCCCACGACGAGGATGTTGGCCATGGCGCGGGCTCCTGCGGAACACGTGATCGTTGATTGCCAGAGAGTCGCCGTCGGTTACTTGATCACCGGCTCGCCGCGCACCACCACCAGCCCATACAGCGTGCCATCGTGCTCGAGCTGCGCCAGGACCATGCGCTCGGGCTTGTGCGTGGCGAAGAACCCGCCCCCTCGGAACGCCTCACCGTGCTCGTTCCGCAGCTCCGACAACCCCATCTTGACCGTCTGCCCCACTGCCAGCCCATCCAGCGGCTTGGAGTAGTACGCGTTCACCCACAGCGTGCACGGCCCGAAGACCCGCGCCGTTGTGTTGGTCATGGACAGCGTCGTCTCGCCCCGCACGACCTGGATATCCAGCGACGGCCCCTTCTCCAAGGCCACCGGGTAGACGCGGGCGTAGTTCACCTGCGGCGACGAGCGGCAGGCGCCGAGTGCCACCCCCGTCACGATCACCGCAACCACACCCGCACCAAGACGCGCCGTCCGCCTTCGATCGTTCTTCATGGTCCTTATAGTCCCGTGCATGGGGTGCGAGAGCAACAACGCCACGCCCCCGGGACCCGCAATCGCCCCAGGAGCCGAATCCCTCGACGCCATGCGCGTGGCCGAGGACCTGGCCTCCGGGCGGCATCGGGGGTGGTCCGGGTGCATCGATCCGCGAATCCCGGCCGCCGTGCCGGGGTTCGACGCCCCATTCTTCCAGGCGGGCCTCGCGGGATACTCCGACGCCGCGATGCGCATCGTCGCCCGACGCCACGGCTGCCCCTATTGCGTCACCGAGGCGCTCCTGGATCGGACGCTGCTCGCCGGCGGGCGCGGCTTCACCAAGGCCGATCTCGGCGAGCTCCACGACAACGTCCCCGGCGGCATCGAGGACCACCCCCTCGCCGTCCAGATCATGGGCTCCGATCCGCGCGAGATGGCCGCGTCCGCGCTCAAAGCCATCGAGCAGGGCAAACGCACCGACAAGGCCTATCGCGCCCTGGCCTATGGCCACCTGACCCACGACCCCAGCGGCGCACTCGTCAAGCACAGGCCGGAGGACTTTGAGCCCGCGCCCGAGTACGAGTATGAGGAGGTCTCGTGTGGGGATGAAGAGGAAGAAGCCACGGAGTCAGGAAGTCACGAAGTTGCGGAGTCGCAAGGGCGCAGCGTCGCGGCGTCACTCTCTTTTTCCACCGTCGACGTCAACCTCGCCTGTCCCGTCAAGAAGATCAAAGCCAAGGCCCGCGGCGGGCACTGGCTCGCCGAACCCGATGGCGCGATCGCGATCCTCGAAGCCGTCCGCAACGACGTCCCCGCGCACATCCCCTGCACCGTCAAGCTCCGGCGCTCCTACGACGACACGCCCGAGATGGTCGCAAACTTCTACAGGATCTACGACGCGGCGTACGCGATGGGGTACGCATGGGCCACCGTCCACGCCCGCACCGTCGAGCAGAAGTACGTCGGCCCCTCGCGCTGGGACCTCTTGCGCGAGATCGTGCGGCGCACGCCCGAGCGTGTTGTGTTCGGATCCGGTGACATCTGGAACGTCCACGACCTATTTCGCATGATTGCCTACACCGGCGTCAACGCGGTCGCCGTCGCGCGTGGCTGCATCGGCAACCCGTGGATCTTCAGACAGGCCCGCATGATGCTCGCCGGCAACGAGCCAGCCCGGCCCACGATCGCCGAGCAACGCGACGTGCTGGAGCAGCACTACCGGCTCGCGCTCGCCGCCAACCGGCGCATGCGCTACCCCGACGACTTCACCTCGAAAAACATGCGGAAGTTCGGCATCCGCTTCGCGGAGCACCATCCGCGTTCCGAGGAGGTGCGTTTGCGCTTCATCGCCGTGAAGGGGATCGAGGATTGGCGGGCGGTGCTCGATGAGATGTATGTCGAGGCGTGACGGAGCCACGCCCACCCCCGCGACCACATCTGAGGTATGCTGTCGTCCGTACACGACCGGCCCTGACAGGAGTGCGGCACATGGCCACGCGACGAACGGCTGATGGTCCGGGCTTTGCCCTGCTGACGTTCGTCGTGGCTTCCATCGCCGCGATCGGGGCGAGCATCTTCGTGGCGGTCCTCGCTGTCGTCCCCGCGTACGCCAGGGGCCAGACCTCGCCGGAGCAGGTCACCGCCGCCGCGTCTTCGTACTGGGCCATGGTCGCCACCATCGTCGTCTCACAACTCGCGATGGCGGGCGTCGCGCTCGCCGCCTGGAAACTCACCGGCGCCCCCTTCCGCGAACGCCTCGGCTTCACCCGTCCCCGCACCGGCACGCGCGACTCGGTCGTCGTGCTGCTCGCCGGAGGCGTGCCCTTCGTCCTTGCGATCGGCTTCGCGTCGCTCATGCCGTCGCTCACCCCGCCCGATGCCGTTTTTGCGTTGTGGGGCGAATGTACGCTGCCACAGGCCGTGCTCTGGGTCGCGGCCATCGGCCTGCTCCCCGGCACCATCGAGGAAGTCCTTTACCGCGGGCTGATCCAGCGCGGCTTCATGCGCCGCTTCTCGCCCATTCTCTCGATCGTCATCACATCGTCCCTGTTCGCGCTGATGCACATCGATCCGCCCGCGATGGCCCTGGCCCTCACGCTCGGGCTCTGGCTCGGATTCGTCGCATGGAGAACCGGCTCAATCGTGCTCACCGTCCTCACGCACATCCTGATCAACTCCGGGTGGAACATCGCGATGATCGTCGCCGTGCAGGCCGACGTCAGCGACCGCACGCAGAGTGCGGCGATCATCGGCCTTGGGGTGATCTCGCTCCCCGCGTTTGTGTGGTCGCTCCGCATTCTCGCCCGCGCACACCGGCCACCCGCGACCGGCGCCGGAATCAACTGAACTGAACCCGAGATCCTCCCTCCCTACCCTTTCCGCATGAAGATCGTGATCGGCGTCACAGTCGTCTTCTTCGTCCTCACGCTCCTGGGAACGTGGCTCGCACGCCGCTCCGCCTACACATGGGCCGACAACGAGAAGTCCATGGGTCCGAGCGGCTCGCCCGCCTCTGACGCGACCGGCGCGCCGCCCCCTAGGACGACCGGCTCCACAAACCCCGGCCGCGCCGCCTCGCCACGTGCCAGCACGCCTCCGCGCATCGTCGCCACCGGATTCGATGACCCCAAGGGCGATTGAGAGCGACGACTCAGCGCGCCAACACCCGCCGATGCCCCGTTACAAGCTCACGATCGCCTACGACGGCACCGACTTCTGCGGCTGGCAGAAGCAGGA
>JADYYE010000028.1 GCA_020853815.1 Phycisphaerales bacterium | reverse complement strand
GTTGGTTGTGATGGTGTGGGTGACGTTGCCGGTGTTGTAGGTGTGGGCGGTCGACTTGCCGGAGCCGCGGGGCGCACCGTTGGACGCGGGTTCGCCGTGAGAGGGGCCGCTCTTCCGCGGGGAGGTGGGCTTTGCGTTGGACTTGCCGCCGAACCGGCTGTCGGACCTGGCGTCGGGTCGGGTGTCGGGTCTGGCGTCACGGCCTTGGAACGAGCGGGGGCGGCCCTGTGGGGAGCCGTGCGCGCCGCGGCTGTCGCCTCGATCGTTGGGGTTGAAGCCGTCGGCCTCGCGGGACTCGTACTCGCGTGCGTCGGAGACGCGGAGCTCCTGCTTGATCGCGTCGATCGTGGGCATGGGCTTGGTGGGGATGCGTGTCTTGGTGAGCCGTTCGATCTGCTTGAGCAGCCCCTTCTCCTCGTTGTCGCAGAAGGAGATGGCGATGCCCGTGGCGCCGGCGCGCCCGGTGCGGCCGATGCGGTGGATGTAGGCCTCGGGCTCCATCGGGAGGTCGAAGTTGATGACGTGGGAGATGTTGTCAACGTCGAGCCCGCGTGCGGCGACGTCGGTGGCGACGAGGACGCGGGCCTTGCCGGCGCGGAAGAGATCGAGGGCCTTCTTGCGGGCGTTCTGGGCCTTGTTGCCGTGGATGGTCTCGGCGTTCACGCCGGCGTGGTAGAGCTTGCGCCCGACCTTTTCGGCGCCGTGCTTGGTCTTGGTGAAGACCACGACGCGCGACATGGAGCGCTCGGAGAGGAGGAGGGTGAGCAGTGCCTGCTTGTCGGCGCGGCTCACGTGGAAGAGCGACTGCTCGATCTTGGGCGCGGCGGAGGCGACGGCGCTCACGGCGACGCTGACTGGGTCCGTCAGCAGCGAGTCGGCGAGCTTGCGGATCTCCGGCGGCATGGTCGCGGAGAAGAGCAGCGTCTGGCGCTCGGGGGGCGTCTTGGAGGTGATGAGGCGGATGGGCTGGATGAAGCCCATGTCCAGCATGCGGTCGGCCTCGTCGAGGACGAGGATCTGCACCTCGTCAAGGTGGACCTTTCGCTGGTCCATGAGATCGATGAGGCGGCCGGGGGTCGCGATGATGACGTCAACGCCGTCGCGGAGGGCCTGCACCTGGCGGACCTGGGAGACGCCGCCGAAGATGACGGTGGAGCGGAGGCCGGACTCGCGGCCGTAGGCGCCGAAGGAGTCGCGGATCTGGATCGCGAGTTCACGGGTGGGCGAGAGGATGAGGGCGCGGGCCTTGGCCGGGCCGCGGCGCGTCTTGTCGACGGGCATTTCCATGAGGCGCTGGATGATCGGGAGCGCGAAGGCGGCGGTCTTCCCGGTGCCGGTCTGGGCGCAGCCGAGGACGTCCTTGGCCTTGAGGATGTGCGGGATGCACTGGGCCTGGATGGGTGTGGGGGTTTCGTACCCTTCCTTCGCGAGGGCGCGCAGGATGGGCTGGGAGAGGCCGAGTTGTGCGAATGGCATGTGGACCGATGGCTTTCTTGTCGCGAGGACAGTTCACGCGGCGGATCAGGCCGAAAGAGTTGGGACGCGGCGGTGCACGGATGTGCGTGAAAGAAGCCGCGGGCCAGCAGGGATCCATTGGTGAACTGAGACTTCAAATCGCGAATGGAGCTACCGGCAGATCGGGAGAAGCATAGGACCCAAGTCCCTGCCCAGCACGCGACGTCCGGGCGGAGGGTCCGCAGTGGTTATCGCGCTGGTGCGTGCGGCCGGGGGGGGGATCGCTGCGTGACGCGGCTCTTTCAGCCTGGGTCCTTGACGATCGCTTTGAAGGCGATCGCGGCGAGGACGGCGCCGGCGAGCTGTCCGACGAGGTGGATCCAGATGTCGGCCCACTTCATGAGTCCCATGACGCAGAGTCCGACAGAGACCGCGGGGTTGAACCCGCCGCCGGAGATGCCCCCGACGGCGAGGGCGCCGGCAAGGACCGCGAAGGCGATTGCGACGCCGTAGTAGGAGTTGCCCGCGGTGGCCTTGGCCGTCGCGACGTTCAGCACGACGAAGACGAGCGCGAACGTGAAGAGGCACTCGGCGAGCATCGCGGGGAGCACATTGAGCTGGATGGGCTCGATCATCGAGCCGCTCTTGAAGTAGAGGACGAGGGCCGCGGCGGCGACTGCGCCCAGGAGCTGCGCGCCCATGTACGGGCCGATCATCGACGGGGACAGCTTGCCCCGGAGATGGACGCCGAGCGTGACTGCCGGGTTGTAGTGGGCGCCCGAGACGTGACCACCGGCATAGACCATCACCATGAGCACGCTGGCGATGGCGAGCGGCGCCATGGGGCCCGCGCCGGGCGCGATGACCGTCATGCCGATGGTGAGGACGAGGAAGAAGACACCGAGGAACTCGACTGCGAGCTTGTTCAAAGTCGATCTCCGTGGAAGGCAGGCATCGGGCGCGTGGCACGTGTCGGGTCACGCGGGTGGGATCCGCCGCGCCACGACCATCGAGGCGGCGCATTGTCACCGGGCGGAGCCGATCTTGCAAGCGGCTCAGGCTGTGAATGCCCGCTCGGCGAGGTCGATGGCGCGGGCGAGGGCGGCGGCCTTGTTGATGGTTTCCATGAACTCGGGCTCGGGCTTGGAGTCGGCGACGATGCCTCCGGACGCCTGGAGGTGGTAGGTCCAGGTGCCGTCGGGTCGGCGCCTGTCCGTCGGGACGACCATGGTTCGGAGGGTGAGGGCGATGTCCATCTGCCCATCGAGGCCGACGTAGCCCATGCCGCCGCCGTAGGGGCCGCGGCGGAGGGGCTCGAGTTCGTCGATGATCTGCATGGCGCGAATCTTGGGCGCGCCGGAGATGGTGCCGACGGGGAGTGCGGCGCGGAGTGCGTCCCAGCAGTCAAGCCCCTCGCGGAGCTGGCCCGTCACGGTCGAGGAGATGTGCATGACGTGGCTGTAGCGCTCGATCTCCATGACGGCGGGGAGGGCGATCGAGCCGGGGACAGCGACGCGGCCGACATCGTTGCGGCCGAGGTCGACGAGCATGATGTGCTCGGCGCGTTCCTTTTCGTCGGCGAGGAGTTCGCGTTCGAGGGCGAGGTCTTCTTCGGGGGTGCTGCCGCGTTTGCGCGTGCCGGCGAGGGGGCGGTTGGTGACGATGAAGCCGGGAGCGGGCAATGGGCAGTGGGCGATCGGCAATGGCGGAGAAGAGGGAGCAGGGTCAAGCCCGCCGTTCTGGAGAGCGGCGCCACCATGAGACCTCTGACTCCGCACGCGGCAGAGGATCTCGGGGCTCGAGGCGACGAGGATGCACCCCTCGGCCTGGAGGTAGACCATGTAGGGGCTGGGGTTCACGGCGCGGAGCGACCGGTAGACGTCGAAGGGATCGACGGTGCTGGCGCGCTCGAAGCGCTGGCCGAGGACGACCTGAAAGATGTCGCCGGCGCGGATGTACTCCATCGCCTTGGCGAGCATTGACGCGTGCTGCTCGCGTGTCATGTTGGAGGGGAGTGGCGTGACCGGCGTCTCGCGCGGGACACGCCCCGCGGGCAGCGGCTTGGTGTGACGCTGGATCTCATCGATGCGGCGTTCGAGCTTGGCGATGGTGCGCGCGTTCGCCGCGTGCGGATCCTCGCCGGGGGCGACCATCGCGAGCTGCACGATGTGCACCAACTTGTCAACATGATCGAAGACGACCACGCCGTCGTAGAAGGCAAAGTGCAGATCGGGGAGGTTGCGGTCGTCCTTGGGCGCGGTCTGCCAGCCGAGCTTGTCGGGCTCGGCGTAGCGGACGGTGTCGTAGCCGGCGAAGCCGACCCAGCCCCCGAGGAAGCAGGCGGGGAGTCCGTGGCGCGGGCCGCGAGAGGGAGGCGTGACGAGTGTGATTCCGGAGCTGGCGCGGCGCATGGCGTCGAGGGGGTCGGCGCCGGCGTGTGTGATCACGCGGGTGCTGCCGCTGGCCAGATCGCGGGCGGTGACCTTGTTCGCGTAGGCGACGACATCGTGGATGGGCTGGGCCCCGAGGATCGAGTAGCGTCCCTGGCGCTCGCCGCCCTCGACGGACTCGAGGAGGAAGGAGGGGGCGGTGCGCTGGTCGGGCGCGACGAGACGGCGGTAGGCGAGCACGGGCGTCAACTGATCGGCGAGGAGCGACTCGACCAGGGGCACGGCGATGGTGGCGCCGGCGGGGCCGGTGCGTCTGGCCTCGCTGACGAGCGATCCGTACTCACTGACGCTCAGGTTCGGCATCGGGGCGAGTGTACGCGCCGTCCCGTACGATCATGCTCATGAGAAACGCCCGCGCCGGGACCCGATCGTCTCGAAGCATCGCCCACCTTCACGCGGCTCTCGGAGTCGCCGCGGGGATGGTTGTGGGCGTGAGTTGCGCGTCGGGGGCGGCGGGGCAGACGCAGGGCGCAGCGCCCGTGGCTGAACCTCTGCACGGGCCCGGTTCGGCGTCGCTGGCGGCGGCAAAGGCCCTCGGGGATCGCGCGATCGCGACGCTGAATCGCGCGACGGTCATTCCGACCGTGGTGATCGCGACGGATGAGGCGTCGTACCTGGACGCGATCGCTCGCTGGACGCCGACGAAGCGGTACCCGGTGCTGCTGGACGACGGGACGCCGGCGTGCGCCGAGGCGATCGGGCGGTTTGTGCGCGCGTTCGGTCCGAACGCGGTGTACGCGTACACGATGGCGGAGCCCCCGGAGAGCGCACGGAACGGGCTGATCGCCTCGCTCCGGATGGACAACGCGGTGGGCCGAGCGTGGGGGATGACGGCGGATGTGGTGAGACCGGAGGATGTGCTGTCGCACTGGGCGTCGGTTGGGCATGTGGCGCCGGGCGTGATCGTGTCGGACCCGAAGGATGGCGCGTGGACGGCGGCGGTGGCGTTGGCTGCGGCGCGAGGGGAGCCGATCCTGTGGGAGACGCTGCCCAACAGCGTCAACGCGATGATGCAGGGGGACGATGCGCGCGCGTTCTGCGTGCGGGTGGAGACGTTCTGCGGCGCGACGCTGCAGAAGTGGGCGACGATCGGGGATGATCTGGATGCGGTGACGATCTGCGCGTCGATGCCGATCCGGGTGCAGGTCGGGGAGACGCCGGCGCAGGGGGACAAGGCGCCGCAGCGCGAGACGGTCGCGCTGACGGATGTCATCGGGCGGCACCGGGATGCGCCGGGCGCACTGCGGCAGGGACGATGGGCGTGGGCGGGGCAGGTGCACGGCTCGGCGAGCGAGGCGGCGTATCGCGCGATGAGCGCGCTGTTTCTGCAGCCGCGGGGCGCGTGGATCTTCGACAGCTACGCGGAGGAGGGGCAGTGGCAGGCGTACAACGGGGCCGATGCGCGCGAGGCGCTGGTGGGCGCGGGGTGGGAGGTGAAGCTCGACGATGCGCCGAACGCCACGGCCGATGCGTGGCGGGTGATCGCATCCCGTCCGATGAACGCCCCGCTGATTCTCGTGAACTCGATGGGGAACGCGACGTTCTTTGAGCTCGGGAGGGGCGATCGGTGTGCGCCGGGGGATATCCCGATCCTGGACAGGCCGGCGATGCTGCACTTTGTGCACTCGTGGTCGCTACTGGCGCCGGCGAAGCCGGACACGGTCGGGGCGCGGTGGCTGGACAGGGGCGTGTACGCGTACGCGGGCTCGGTGCAGGAGCCGACGCTGGCGGCGTTTGTGCCGACGCCGCTCGTGGCGCAGCGTCTGCTCGCGGGGCT
>JADYYE010000027.1 GCA_020853815.1 Phycisphaerales bacterium | reverse complement strand
CTCCCTGGCGCCCAAGCCCCCCCCGAGCGCCAGCTCCACGCCTCCGCCGGAGCACGCGGCACCGCCGCCGATTCTGACCTCGGCAGGTGGCCCCGACTCGCCGCCCATCTCTTCGTCGGTGCCCCCGGCGTCGCCCGCTGCAATGCCGCTATCTGCACCCTCAGTTGCGTCGCTCCGCCCTGTGACGCCGGGACCGCAGTCCGGTCCACCCGTTTCGCCCCCTGGTGCCCCGAGCAAGGGTGACTCATCCGCCGCATCCACCCGTCTGCGTCTCGCGACGCTCCGCCCCGCGACGCTGCGATCGAATCACCCGGCGGCGCCAGCGTCCGCCTCCGCGCCACCCGCGCAGCCCCCGCAGCCGCCGACGCGGGCGATCCCGCCGCCGAGCGTGAGCGGTGGAGTCGATGATGGAGCGGCGCAATCCGCGGGCTCGATCGAGAAGCTGATCTCACGAACAGTCGCCGCGGTGCGGGCCGACCTTCCCGCGCAATCCGCGCCATACACGGACGCGCACCTCCGCGCACTGGCGATCCATGGCCGAAGCAACGCAATGACCCTTGGCTTCACCAGCGAGGAGCACATCATCGCGTTCGTGAAGTGCATCGTGCTGGTCGGAGACGACCTGGCCTCATCGGATTCCAAGTTCCCTGATATCTACTTCTGCCTGACGCTCCAGGGAAAGCCGCCGGAGGCGAGGATCGAGCGGGCCCTGAAGATTGCAGGCCGTGTCAACGCGCGTGGCGGGGTCGACCTTGCGCCGATGCCCGCGATCGACGGATTCTTCCCTCATGCGCAGAGCCCTGTCGCCTCTCCCGCGCCCGCCGCCGAACAGGTCTCGGAGGAGATACTGCCCTCGGACACGCAGCAGCGATCCGCGGCGCCTCCGCCCTCACCGCCCCACCCACCTCAAGACGCACCCGCGCCTTCTTCACCCCGCTCACCCCCGCACTCGCCACCCCTTTCACCCCCTCACTCACCGTCGCCTCGCCACCCGGCCAGGCCGCCGCGCGAGACGCGGGAGCGCGACGCCACCCAGCCGGTGGCCAATGCGCCCGCGCCCCCGCCAAACCCGTCCCACCAGGAGCCACACCCGCCGGAGAAGCTCCCCGAGATCGAGGGGTTCAAGATCCTGGAGAAGATCGGCTCGGGCGGCATGGGCACCGTGTATCGCGCGTACCACCACCGACTCGAGGTCGAGGTCGCGATCAAGATCTTTAAGTCGCTCCATCCGGAAGCCAAGACGCTGCTCTCGCGTGAGGCACGTGCCGCCGCCCGCCTCCAGCACCCCAACATCGTGCAGGTCCTCGACTACCAGGAGTTCGGCAAGGGCGCGTACTACGCGATGCAACTCGTCAAGGGCGAAGACGCGCACGAACTCATCGTTCGCGTCTCCGGACGCCTGGTTCACGAGGCCGAGGCCGACGGCGTCGTCCGCGCCCTCGGGCTCACCAACGACCAACTCTCCCCAGAGGCCCGCTCGATCCTCATGGGCAAGCTCCCCTGGCACCGACTCGTCGCGTGGTGGATGGCCGGCGTTGCCGACGGGCTTGACCGCGCCCACCGCGAGGGAATCGTCCATCGAGACATCAAGCCCTCCAACCTCCTCCTCGCTCGCGACGGGCGCATGACAATCACTGACTTCGGGCTC
Source organism: Phycisphaerales bacterium (assembly GCA_020853815.1). GTDB lineage: Bacteria > Planctomycetota > Phycisphaerae > Phycisphaerales > UBA1924 > JABWBC01. The sequence goes on along the minus strand of JADYYE010000027.1, from coordinate 933 downwards.
GCCCTCCGACGCGACGACCCCACGATCGGCGGCAACACCGCCCGCGCCGGCACGCCTCGCTATCTGGCCCCCGAGCGAATCGCCGACTGGGCCTCTGGCGCAGACCTTTCCGGCACCGACGGACGAATCGACACATGGGCGTTGGGCGCCACCCTCTATGAACTCCTGACGTATCGTCCGGCATACGACGGCGCCCGCGAGGCTGTCATGCGTGACATCGTGACCATTGAACCGCTGCCGCCCTCGCAGGTCATCTGGGCCGTGCCGCCGGAGCTCGATCGGATCTGCCTGACGGCGATGAAACGCAACCCTGAGGAACGCTTCCAGCAAGCGGGGGAGATGGCCTCCGCACTGCGCGCCTGGCTGATGGGCGATCCTGGCTCCAAGGGCGCCGGTCAGCCGGGAGTCTTCAAGCGATTTAAGAAGTAAGTCGCTTCAGTCGTGCGAGGCGTCGCGAGCTCCCAGCCGGATCACACCGCGCGCCGTGTCGAACACCATCAGGCGCCGACCGAACACCGACTGCCCGGCCAGCCCATGAATGTTGCCGCCCAGCGACTCGACTGTCCCCTCGTAGTACGGGAACCGCGGCACCCGCAGCGCCGGCACCGCCTCCGGCGCCTCACCCGCCAGCTCCAGCGTCGCTGACCCGAAGTACATCGGAAACTGTCCGCCTTCCACATCCTGCCCCGTGTGCTCCTCGTCACCCAATCGCCCCGTCTCCCCCAGCCAGAGCAGGTGCGGACACCCCGTGTCCCACATCAGGCGCAGGTCTCGTCCATCCACACGCACCGTCACGATGATGTGTCCCCCCACATTCTCGAAGGGGACCTCGGCCACAGTCACGATCCCATCGATCGCTCTCGAACCCGGCTGGGCGCCGATGTCAACGGGATATCGCGTGATCAGCCCGCCGCGCGGGTCAAACACAGAGGG
>JADYYE010000026.1 GCA_020853815.1 Phycisphaerales bacterium | reverse complement strand
TGCGACCTGGACCAAGCAGCCGGGCCACGGCATCGCATCGCCAGGGTTCCGCCAGCCCGAGCGCCCGAGGTCTGCGATCGGCGGATGAGCCCCCCAGCCATGCCCACCGACGCCCTTCCCATCCTTGTGATCGCCTTTCTGGTTGTCGGAGCCTTGTACGCCTCGGTCGGCCACGCCGGCGCCTCGGGCTACCTCGCCGTCATGGCGCTCGTGGGCATGGACGCGCTGGTGATGCGCCCCGTCGCGCTGGCGATCAACGTGCTGGTCGCCACTATCGCCTTCGTGCAGTTCGCCCGCGCCGGGTACTTCTCGTGGGCGCTGGTCTGGCCCTTCGCCGCGGCGTCCATTCCGGCCGCGTTCCTGGGCGGACGCTTCCATAGTCCGGCGAGCGCACTCAAGGTCGCCATCGGCATCGTGCTCTTGCTCGCCGCCGCGCGTATGGCGTGGGTGGCGCTGCGGCCTGCGAGACTCGGGAAGGAAGCAAAGCCCCCGGCGGTCCCCGTCGCGATTGGCATCGGTGGCGTGCTCGGCCTGGTCGCGGGGATCACCGGCACGGGCGGGGGCATCTTCCTCAGTCCGATGATGCTGCTCTTCAACTGGGCCGACACGAAGCGCACCGCAGCGACCGCATCGCTGTTCATCCTGGTCAACTCGCTGGCGGGGCTCGGTGGTTTGGTCAGCGCGGGCTGGAAGCCGACGGGCGAACTCGCAATCCTCGCAGCTGCGGCATGTATCGGCGGGCTGGTTGGTGCTTCCCTGGGCAGCCGCCATGCGACCCCGCGTGCTCTGAACTTGGCGCTGGCCGCGGTGCTGCTCATCGCAGGCGCAAAGCTCATGTTCGCCTGAATCACCCACAAACTACAGCCGCTGTCAATCCTCACGCTTCCGGTTCTCTCTGGGAGGGCGGCGCGATGAGCCGGTAGACCTCGACACCCGCCGATTCGGCGAGGAGACTGCGCCACCGGGCCAGGTACGCTTTCATGGTCGGATCGTTTGCCACGCGGCCTTGGTCGCGCCGGTAGGCTGCCTCGTCGCTGTAGTGCACCAATTCGATGAAACGGTGGTCATCGTCCAGGTCTTGGAGCAGGCGGACGGTGATGCCGCCGGGTGCCTCGTAGAATGGGATCGCTTCGCGCAGGAAATCGACGAAGTCAGCGCGGCGGCCGGGGACGACGCGGCAACGCAGATGTAGATCGATTCGACCAGCGAGATCCATGTCCAAAGGTAGTCCCCAGCCGGCATGCGCGACGACTTGGTGAGCCTCTTTCGCTTGGCAACGTCGCGGCCGAAGGCACTCGTGCCGAAGGATAGCAAGGCGGTGGCCGCCCTCACATTCGGTTGTGCCTACGCCCAAATCGGCTGCTTCCAGATCGGAACGTCCTGCTTCATCCGATCGATGAACTCCGTGAGCCCGGCGATCGCTTCGGCCCGGTGCGCCGCGGCGACAATGAGCACAAACGAAACCTCACCGACCCCCACCCTCCCGCGGCTGTGGAGCACAGCGACCGATCGCAGCCCATGGCGTTCTGCAACGTTTCGGGCCAGGATATCGAGTTGCTGCTGCGCCATCGGGTCGTAGGTCTGATAGTCCAACGCCACCAACGACCGCGGCTCGCCGCCGAAGTCGGGATGCGCCTCGTCGCGGCGCACGATCCCCTCGAATCGGAGCGTGGCTCCTACCCACCCCGTGCGATCTGTTCCGCCGAAGAGGCGCCCGGCATCGGCCTCGGCCTGGGGGTTCACAGGGCCATCCACGATGGCGGCCAGCGCGCGGCACGTAGGCGAAACCGAGGGGTCCGGCATCATCCGCCCCCCAAGAGTGTGATCAGGGCCACCTCGTCACCCGCTTTGACATCGTGGTCGCCCCGGGCAAATGTCTGGTTCACGGCCAATCGTCCCGTGTCGGGGTTGGGGAGGGCGAACCGCAAGCCGGGGTGTTGCTCCCTGAGCGCAGTCAACACGTCGCGGACGGTGGCGCGGGCGCCCACGGTGACCGTTACTCGGCCGGCCTTGGCGTTTATTGCCGCGGCACCGAAGATAAGCACTTCGAGCTCCATCGCGGGAGGGTATGGTTTGAGAGTTGGCGACAGGAGCAAGCATGGGCTTTCGCGGTCAGGAGTACGCGTTCGATTCACCCGCGGCGGCGGTCGCGGGCATGATCGCCCGCCTTGGCGGCTCGCCCCCTGCGATACGCCCCGAGTTGGCGAGCCTGGATGCGGACGCCCCGACCGGCCCCCTCGGGCGCGTCTTGGCCGAGGACGTGCAGGCCGATCGGGATAGCCCGGCCTTTGACCATTCGGCGATGGACGGGTTCGCTGTGCGCTTCGGGACGATCGCGGCCGGGCGTGACGGAGCGTTGGTGCTGACCGTCGCGGGCGAGTCACGCATCGGGCATGAGCCGCCGGTGATGCCCGAAGGCACGGTCGCGATCCGAATCGCCACGGGAGCGGCGGTTCCGCCGGGGGCCGACACTGTGATACGGCGCGAGGATGTCGTGGAGGCAACCGGAAGGGACGCGCGAAAGGACACTCCGGGGTCGATCACGATCTCGGCACGCGCCGAAGGACGTGTGAAACCGGGCGACCACATTCGCCGATGCGGAGAGAACGCCCGCGCCGGTGCGGTCGTGCTGCGAGCGGGTGAGGTGATCTCCGCGGCGGGTCTTGGAACGCTGGCGGCGGTTGGTGTGACCGGGCCCCGTGTGTTCCCTCGTCTGCGCGTCGCCATCATCACCACGGGGGACGAGGTCGTGCCGCCACGAGCCGTGCCGGCGGCGTTCCAGATCCGCAACAGCAACGCACCTGCGCTGCGCGCGATCCTCGCGTCGCCGGCGTGGATGGTCGTTGCGAGCGTCGCGCACGCTCACGACGAGGGAGAACTCGATGGCGTGCTGCGCGCCGCTGTCGCCGCGGCGGACGCGGTTGTTCTCACCGGTGGCGTCTCGATGGGTCACCGGGACCCGGTCCGCGAAGCGGTCGAAGCGGTCGGCGCGGAAGTCATCTTCCACGGCCTGCCGCAGCGCCCGGGCAAGCCCATGCTCGGCGCGGTGTTGCGACGCGCGGGAGCGGAGGCGGATGGACCACTGCCGATCTTCGGCCTGCCGGGCAACCCGGTCTCGGCGCTGGTGACTTGCACGCGCATCGTGCTGCCCGTGCTTGCCGCGTGTGCAGGGGCGAGCCGGACCCCGCCCGATCTGCTGCCGGGGCTGGTCAGGCTCGCGCACCAGGACGGCCGATCGCTTGATCTCTGGTGGCATCGCCCGGTGCGCCTGAGCATCGACGAGGCGGGAGCACCGACAGCCGAGATCGTGGACACTCGGGGCTCTGGCGACATGATGGCCGCCGGGCTCAGCGACGGGTTCGTTGAACTGCCGCCGTCAGAATCGCCTGCCATCGCCCCGTTCTATGCATGGCCGGCGTCGTGAGCCCCGACGTCCAACGATGTTCCTGCGTGGATTCCCCTGCGAGACCCATCGAGATGAACGACTCAGCTCAGCCGGCCCGCCCCGCCCCACTCTCGCACGTTGCGCCCGATGGCAGCGCGCGGATGGTGGATGTGGGTGAAAAGCCGATCACTGCGCGTTCCGCGAGCGCGGAGGGATTTGTGCGCATCTCGGCCGACCTCGAGCGGGCCATTCGCGCCAACACGGTCAGGAAGGGCTCGGTGTTGGAGATCGCGCGCCTCGCGGGAATCCTCGCCGCCAAGCGCACTGACGAACTCATCCCCCTGTGCCACACGCTGCCCCTCGACGCGGTGGACGTGGCGGCGACCCTGGAAAACGGGTGCGTGCGTGTCACTGCGACCGTCCGCACGCAGTCCCGCACTGGGATTGAAATGGAAGCGCTGACGGCGGTCACCGTCGCGTGCCTCACCGTGATCGACATGGGCAAGGCAATCGACATGGCGATGGTCATCGAGGGTGTCCGCATCACGGAGAAGCACGGGGGACGGAGCGGATCGTTCAAGGCTCCGCCGGAGGGTTCACGATGACCGATCCGGTGCGCCCCATCCGCGCTGCCGTGCTCACCGTGAGCGATCGCTGCTCGCGCGG